>NZ_VPBU01000054.1:0-1007 GCF_013418565.1 Acinetobacter sp. YH12135 | reverse complement strand
CTCTGTACACGACAAATTTCACAGAACCCTTATCCTATCAGGATTCTGCTTTCTTAAAATTGCCAAAATTTCCTTAAACTCTTCTTTTTTCCCAAAACCAATTAAACGCTGAATCGCCATTTGAACATAGTCTAAACCATAGCGAAATAAACTCATTGAGAGTCGTCCATGCTTCTTTATTTTTATCGCTTTTTTTTGATTATGTTGCCATTCACCCGTTAAGTAACACCAACAGAAGCTTATAGCTAACACCGCAATCAATTTTTTCACTCGTCTAGGGTCTGTCAAGCGCGTATTTTCAAGATTAAACCCGCGTCCTTTGAGACAACTGAATAAGGTTTCAATTTCCCAGCGTAATGCATAATCCTGAATAGCATTGGCATTAAACTGAGGAGAAACGACGAGTAAAAGCTCTCCATTTTCTAACTGTAGTGCACTTATATATAGTTTCACCCGACCAACCAAAATCCGTCGTTTACGACATTCAATTTGACCAACTTTAAGATGGCGAAATAAA
The DNA here is from genome assembly GCF_013418565.1 of Acinetobacter sp. YH12135. Taxonomy (NCBI): domain Bacteria; kingdom Pseudomonadati; phylum Pseudomonadota; class Gammaproteobacteria; order Moraxellales; family Moraxellaceae; genus Acinetobacter; species Acinetobacter sp. YH12135. The sequence goes on along the minus strand of NZ_VPBU01000054.1, from coordinate 490 downwards.
TCACTAATTTTATGATTCTTTCCTAAATGATTGGTGACAATGAAGTTTTTTTAACACGAATGCAGAAGTTGATGTCTTGTTCAATTAACCATGTAAACCACTGCTCACCGATAAACTCTCTGTCTGCGAACACATTCACAATACGGTCTTTACCAAAAATGGCTATAAAGCGTTGAATCAAAGCAATACGCTCTTTCGTATCTGAATTTCCACGTTTATTAAGCAATGTCCAAAGGATAGGTATCGCTATTCCACGATAAACGATTGCGAGCATCAGGATATTAATATTTCGTTTTCCCCATTTCCAATTGGTTCTATCTAAAGTCAGTTGCACTTGGTCGAATGAAAACATATTGAAAATCAACTGAGAAATTTGACGATAATCAAAATACTGACCTGCAAAGAAGCGCTGCATACGTCGATAAAATGATTGTGGTAAACACTTGATGGGCAAGGCTTTAGATGCAGAAGAAAGATTACATGTTTGCTT
>NZ_VPBU01000053.1:0-1010 GCF_013418565.1 Acinetobacter sp. YH12135 | reverse complement strand
CAAAATGATTTTAACTGAAGAGTTTGATCATGGCTCAGATTGAACGCTGGCGGCAGGCTTAACACATGCAAGTCGAGCGGGCGAGGTTGCTTCGGTAACTGAGCTAGCGGCGGACGGGTGAGTAATGCTTAGGAATCTGCCTATTAGTGGGGGACAACATTCCGAAAGGGATGCTAATACCGCATACGTCCTACGGGAGAAAGCAGGGGATCTTTATGACCTTGCGCTAATAGATGAGCCTAAGTCGGATTAGCTAGTTGGTGGGGTAAAGGCCTACCAAGGCGACGATCTGTAGCGGGTCTGAGAGGATGATCCGCCACACTGGGACTGAGACACGGCCCAGACTCCTACGGGAGGCAGCAGTGGGGAATATTGGACAATGGGGGGAACCCTGATCCAGCCATGCCGCGTGTGTGAAGAAGGCCTTTTGGTTGTAAAGCACTTTAAGTGGGGAGGAGGCTTACCTGGTTAATACCTGGGCTAAGTGGACGTTACCCACAGAATAAGCACCGGCTAACTCTGTGCCAGCAGCCGCGGTAATACAGAGGGTGCGAGCGTTAATCGGATTTACTGGGCGTAAAGCGCGCGTAGGTGGTTAATTAAGTCAAATGTGAAATCCCCGAGCTTAACTTGGGAATTGCATTCGATACTGGTTAGCTAGAGTATGGGAGAGGATGGTAGAATTCCAGGTGTAGCGGTGAAATGCGTAGAGATCTGGAGGAATACCGATGGCGAAGGCAGCCATCTGGCCTAATACTGACACTGAGGTGCGAAAGCATGGGGAGCAAACAGGATTAGATACCCTGGTAGTCCATGCCGTAAACGATGTCTACTAGCCGTTGGGGGATTTGATCCTTTAGTGGCGCAGCTAACGCGATAAGTAGACCGCCTGGGGAGTACGGTCGCAAGACTAAAACTCAAATGAATTGACGGGGGCCCGCACAAGCGGTGGAGCATGTGGTTTAATTCGATGCAACGCGAAGAACCTTACCTGGCCTTGACATAGTAGA
>NZ_VPBU01000052.1:0-1033 GCF_013418565.1 Acinetobacter sp. YH12135 | reverse complement strand
GTAACGTCTGATTTTTCCTGCCTGCTCAACTTCAATTAAACGTGCTTCCCAGTAATCTCCTAATGCTGGATTAAGTTTTTTGGCTCTTGCTGATATTGGCATCCTGATATGAAAATCATGTGGGGAATTCCGTTTAATTATGTCATAACGTAAATTATCTTTAGCTCGCATAAGCCAATGGCTTGATTCTCCACGTGTTTGCCACCCTATTAAAAAATCAGCAGAGAAATAAGCTCGATCAAACAAAGTAATACTTTGTGCTGGAGGAGATAATTGATTTGCTAATGTGAGTTCACCTTGATCCATACTGCCTATTTGGGCATCTATGATTTCATGAGTATTGGTATTCACTAGACACGTGGCTCTAACTTGTGGGTAAGGTGCTACAGCAGTTTTACCTTTAGATGAGCCAAAATGATTAAAATTCTCCTTGGTCAGTGGCATAGACCAAACCACCCCGTCAACAGCACATACACTAAGACCTTGAAAGCTTGAATATTGTTGTTGTGATTCATCAAACCATGCTTGGCTGATTAAGGAGAATAAGGCAGCTAAGGGTTCTCGACCTAAACGTTGTCGAGCTTGGACAGCTGCACTAGGAACACAATAATCTGTTGTACCAAACACGAGTTTTAATTGTTCTACCACATAGCTGATGGGTTGATTGCGAAACAAGGCAAGCCCAAGAACAAGCCAAACCACGTGCTCAGCAGGTAATTTTCTCCTTCTGATCGATGCCTTACCTGTTTGATGCAGGCTTGTTTCAATCCAATTTAAGTCAATAAGTTCACAAAAATGGCTAAGTGATGGGAGAGCATGTTCAAGAGTGGATTCTAAATGTTCAGATAAAGACATAAAAAAAATGAGCGTATTTACATACACTCATTTTTACTACATTTTTCTAATATTTGCTTAACTGACTGGCATTACCAGTATTGGGGCTTTTTTTATAGCAAATTCATGCGACAAGATTACATTTCGCTTAAACAATTTTCACTGAATTGGGCATAATAGAACGAAATTGATTTGATTG
>NZ_VPBU01000051.1:0-1128 GCF_013418565.1 Acinetobacter sp. YH12135 | reverse complement strand
TCAACAATACAAAAAATTTCTGTAAAATCGTACATGGTAGTTAGAGCCTTTGGGTTGTGTCGTAACTTTCTAAATGGCTCTAACTACCTTTTTTTCAAGGGCTTTTCTTATCCGTAATTCGGGTTAATATAGATGCAATGCAAATACAACACAGATGGATTGGTCAGCAAATGTTAAAACAAAGTATGTTTACCATGGCAGCAATGCTTATCAGCTTCAATACGATGGCAGCCAACACCGTGGTAGAAATGACAACCAGCATGGGCAATATTGAAATCGAACTGTTTAATGACAAAGCCCCAGTTTCTGCAAAGAACTTTGAAAACTATGCCAAGTCAAACTTCTATAACGGTACGATCTTCCATCGTGTTATCCCAGGCTTTATGGTGCAAGGCGGTGGTATGGATGCCAATATGCAAGAAAAGCCAACCAAAGCGACCATTCGTAATGAATCAAGTAATGGATTGAAAAATACCCGTGGTACCTTGGCAATGGCACGTATGAATCATCCTGATTCTGCCAGCAGCCAATTCTTTATTAATGTGGTAGATAACGATTTCTTAAATCGAAGTCCACGTAACGCAGGCTATGCGGTATTTGGTCAAGTCACTAAAGGTATGGATGTTGTCGATAAAATTGTAAAAGTACCAACAGGCAACTATGGCATGCATCAAAATGTACCGAAACAAGCGGTAAAAATACTCAGTGTGAAAGTGAAAGAGGCTGCCCCAACAAAATAAGCGGATTTAGATTGCAAAAATATGAAAAACATATTTTTAATTTAAAATTATAGGGTTAGTGCGAGTTTTGTGTGTTTTTGAACCAAAATAGTGCGTAAAAATCCAACACTCGTGAAAACAAGCAGTTAAAAGCACTTGCACGTGTAGGAAATTGCCCTATAATGCACTCATCCCGACGCGAAACAGCCTACGAACTTAGCTTACAGGGTTGAGTTGTTAGAAGTGTTTTGCGTTAAAATTTCTGCTGACGAGGCAGAAATTAAGATCATTAAGAGATTATGAAGAACAACTTGTGTGGATTTTTACTGATTGATTGATCGAAAATATTTCATTGATTGATTGGTTTAAATTACTCGAAGTTTATTTGAGCGAAATTTAAGTCAGAAAA
>NZ_VPBU01000050.1:0-1178 GCF_013418565.1 Acinetobacter sp. YH12135 | reverse complement strand
TTCCATTTTAGAGATTTGTTTAAGATAAGATATAACTCATTGAGATGTGTCATAGTATTCGTCGTTAGAAAACAATTATTGTGACATTATTTCAATGAGTTATCTATTTTTGTCGTGTACAGAGATTTTTTTCAATTTCATTTGCAAATTTCAATTCATCTAATTTATTTTCAGATGTTGAGGCTTCAATTTCTTTAACTTTCTCTGAATTAGTCCAATTATTAATCGTATTTGAATTGGTAACATGAGCGGCGGCAGTTAATGATGTCGCCAGCGCATCAAATCCTTGAGCTATTTCAGCTCCTACCGCACTATCTAAAGCTAAAGATTTTCCTGTCTCAATTGCTAAACGGACTGGGCCTGAAATCATTAGTCCTACCGCAAGTTGAACAGTACCTAAATCAACTCCAGTATCTTCACTAATCTGCTTTATATTATTTCCTAAATCAGCAATATTGCTTAATATCGTCATACCAACTGTGGTTTGGGTCGTAACTTTTGTCTCAATGTCAGTTCCTTTCGCATAAATTACTTCTTGTTCATTTACGCCTATTTTAGGTTGTTTAAAAATCGTTTCTAAACCAACACCAGATTGAGCTAATGTATCTAGTTGACTCTGAATTTCACTAAACTCTTTTGCTGCATAGAAAAAATCTAATTTAGAAAATAAAGCTTCAACTTCTTTTGGCTCTATCCCTCGTTTGAGCAATTCACTTGCAACTTTGTCACCAACTACACCCGTTTCTTTATATTCACTTGGTAAATTGTAAAGCCTTGCCTGAATATTATTTAGTGTTTGTAAAGCCTTATCTTTATACTCACCCGCTGGTAAGGCTTGTGCTAAATTTTCTGCACTTTGACGGAAATTCTCTGGCAAATCCTTCTGTTCTTGAATAATCTCCTGTCGTCCAGCTTCTGTCAGTAATCGATGATCAATCGTTACTGAACCATCCAGCATACCTGTGGTCTGATCACGAGTAATTTCTTGGGTATTGTTGATATCACGGTTGGTGGTATGGTAATCCTCCCATAAATAACCGAAGTTAAAAGCAGAGGTTAAGCAGCCATTAGAGGTGGCTTTCCTTTGTTAGCTTGATGTGGTCTTTCATGGTTGTAATGCCACAACCAGTTTGTTGCATAATCTTGTACTTCATCCAAAGTATCAAATAAATGCTTGC
>NZ_VPBU01000004.1:0-150650 GCF_013418565.1 Acinetobacter sp. YH12135 | reverse complement strand
GCTTGGCCAGAAAAATGAGTCGTTCTCGCTGTTCTAAACTAAGTGGTACAGAAACAATTCGAGGCATGTGTGAGCATCTGTTAACTAAAAAAACTTTTTCGCATGATTAGTTATTTTTGTCAACTTAAATTCTAGCCAAAGTTCGACTAAGTTTTTACGCTGCAACACATCCATTTGTTGAATATCAGTATATTGCGCGTGATCATGTAAAAACTCGGACAGATGAATCAATAACTGTTTAAATTGTTGATGTTGATTGCCAAATAAGCCATAAGGCCAGTTTTCATCTACCCCAATTTTTGGTGCTTGGTCAATTTGTAAATAACTGCTTAAATGCGCAGCCAATTGTCCATATTGCATGCCATGCATGGCAGTGGTTGCCCCCATGGAATAGCCAATCAGTTTAAATTGTTGCAGGTTCTGTTGTTGAAGCAGACTGTTTAAATCTTGCCAATGGCTCGAAATAGCATCCAGTTCTGGAACGGCACACAGGTTTGAACCCCCAAAACCACGCCAGTCTGGAATAATAAAACGATACTGCTTTTTATGTTGATACAGAAATGGCAACCATTGCCAACTGTGCATGCCTAAACCTGAAAGCACAACCACAGGCTCACCTTGACCAAATTCACGTACAAATAGAGCTTCGCCATCGGGCATGCGGTAAAAAGGCATCAGCATTTCCTTGCATGGTTGTAATTAAAGATGCGTTATTCTTTATAGCATAGCCTGATCATTTCTGTATGGTGAGCAACCCTGATTTCACATTGATGTGGTTGCTATTACTTAAAAATATACTTTTAAGATGAGGCTTCGGCATCAAACTTTTTCAGTTCAGGAATCACATTTTCTAGCCATTCAATCCAGCCAATTTCCTGATCTATCCCTAGCTGCAAAATCATTTTATGAATATACAGGGTACGGTTGTTCGCAGGTGCTTGGCTAAAGTCTTTGGCAAAAATCTGTTGATAGGTGTGCAACTTGGCTTTGTGAAGCAGCAAATGTCGTTCTAGTTCGGGTAAGACGCTGTTGCCGCCAAGTTGGGCTTCGGCACGTAAACGTACCATAAGTTCTTCGCGTAATTGTGCAGGCGGGCTTTGCTCGACCATCCAGTTTGCCAGTTCATGCCGCCCCAAAGCTTCTACCTGATAGGTTTTGCTACGACTGCTAGAATCTTCATCTTCTAAGGTTGAAATCCAACCTTTTTTCAGCATTGTATTTAGTTCGCGATAAATTTGTTGATGGGTCGCATTCCAGAAAAACCCCATAGAGCGGTCAAAACGGCGTGCCAATTCAATACCGTTACTGGGTTTTTCAATTAAACTGGTCAATAAAACGTGAGCGAGCGACATAAACAGAGCAACTTTATTTTTTTCAGCTTTAATTATGCAACATGTTGCATAAAAATTAAATCTAGAATATAAAAGTATGCAACAAGTTGCATTAAGCATAAAACAGCCAGCATTTTTGCCAGCAGGGAGATTCTATGTCTGACTATCCACATTTACTTGCGCCTTTAGATTTAGGCTTTACCACTTTAAAAAATCGGGTCTTAATGGGTTCAATGCACGTTGGACTAGAAGAAGCACCGGGTGGATACGAACGTATGGCGGCTTTTTATGCAGAGCGTGCCAAAGGTGGCGTTGGGCTGATTGTAACAGGTGGTATTTCACCGAATGATGCAGGCTTAACCTTTGCGGGCGGCAATAAACTTGATACTCGTCAAGAAGCAGAAAAACATAAAGTGGTGACTCAGGCTGTGCATGATGCAGGCGGCAAAATTGCTTTACAGATTTTACATACGGGACGTTATTCCTATCAGCCCGATATTGTCGCACCGTCAGCAATTCAGGCACCGATTAACCCAAGTAAACCACATGCACTAACATCGGCAGAAGTACAGCAAACCATTGCCGACTTTGTGAATTGTGCCAAATTGGCACAATACGCAGGCTATGATGGTGTCGAAATCATGGGTTCGGAAGGCTATTTAATTAATGAGTTTATTGTTGCGCGTACCAACCATCGTGATGATGAATGGGGCGGCAGTTATGAAAACCGTATTCGTTTCCCAATTGAAATTGTTAAACGTACCCGTGCAGAAGTGGGTGAAAACTTTATTATTATTTACCGCTTGTCGATGTTGGATTTAGTCGAAGGCGGTTCGAGTTTTGAAGAAGTGGTGCAATTGGCACAAGCGATTGAAAAAGCAGGTGCAACCATTATCAATACAGGGATTGGCTGGCATGAAGCACGTATCCCAACCATTGCTACCAAAGTCCCTCGCGCAGCTTTTACATGGGTGACAGAGAAATTAAAAGGTTTGGTTAAAGTGCCACTGATCACTTCAAACCGTATTAACACCCCTGAAATGGCTGAGCATGTTTTGGCTGCAGGACATGCCGATATGGTATCGATGGCACGTCCAATGTTGGCAGATGCTTTCTTTGTGCAAAAAGCAGAGCAAGGTCGCAGTGATGAAATCAACACATGTATTGGTTGTAACCAAGCTTGTTTAGACCATATTTTCTCAATGAAGATTGCTTCATGTTTGGTCAATCCACGTGCTTGCCATGAAACAGAACTCATTTTTAAAGAAGCAACACAGACTAAAAAAATTGCGGTGATTGGTGCAGGGCCTGCAGGTTTGAGCTTTGCAACCTATGCTGCAGAACGTGGGCATCAGGTGACGATTTTTGAAGCATCGAATCAAATTGGTGGGCAGTTTAATATTGCTAAAACCATTCCTGGTAAAGAAGAGTTTTACGAAACTTTGCGCTATTTCAAACGCCAAATTGAGCTGCAACCGAATATTAAATTGGTATTGAATCATACGGCTAGTTTTGAACAATTGCTCAATGCTGACTTCGATGATGTGGTTGTGGCAACAGGTGTAACCCCGCGTCAATTGGATATCGCAGGTATTAATCACCCTAAAGTGCTGAGCTATATTGAGGTATTAAAAGAGCGTAAGCCTGTAGGTCAACGTGTTGCGATTATTGGCGCTGGTGGTATTGGTTTTGATACTGCAGAATATTTAAGCCATGAAGGTGAAAGTGGTAGTCTAAATCCTGAAAAATTCTACGATGAATGGGGAATTGATACCAATTATGCGCATGTCGGTGGTTTAAAAGCAGCAAAAGTTGAAGAATCGCCACGTGAAATTTATTTATTGCAACGTAAAGCATCATCCGTGGGTGCTGGCTTGGGTAAAACAACAGGCTGGATTCATCGTACAGGTTTAAAAAACCGTGACGTTAAAATGATTGCAGGGGCAAGTTATGACCTGATTGATGATCAAGGCTTGCACATCACCGTCAATGGTCAAAGTACAGTGCTCGAAGTTGATCATGTGGTGATTTGTGCAGGGCAAGAGTCTTACACCGCCATGTATGAGCAATTACAGGCAGCAGGCAAAAATGTGCATTTAATTGGTGGGGCGAAAGAAGCAGGCGAGTTAGATGCCAAACGTGCAATTCGTCAGGGTGCTGAATTGGCAGCGAAAATTTAATGTAATTCCTTCTCCCTCTCCTTTGGGAGGGGGCTGGGGAGAGAGTTAATAATCGCTTCTGCCCAGTGCAGCAGTGCTTCAGTCTCACTCAGGGACTCTGCATAGAAATGAAATATCAAAACAAAAAAAAGGAACTTAACATGACTTTGGAAACAACAAAATTAGCGGTACAGCGTTGGCATACAATGCTGCAAAACCATGATATGTCTATTTTGAGTGAATTGCTGGCAGATGATGTGGTGTTTCGTTCACCTGTAGCGTACCAACCTTATGCGGGTAAACAAGTGGTATTTTTTATTTTGACCAATGTAATTCAGGTCTTTGAAAACTTTACTTATCACCGTGAGTTTTATACTGAAGATGGTTGCAATGTTGTACTTGAATTTTCCGCCAATGTGGGAGATAAAAAACTTAAAGGAATTGATATGATTCAATTCAATACACAAGGACAAATTGTGGACTTTGAAGTGATGATTCGCCCGAAAAGTGGTTTAGAGGCATTGGCTGTGCAAATGGGACAACGTATGGCTGCCTTTATGCCAACCGAAAAATAAAATACCGCGTGTGTATGGCAATGAAGTTGTTTTATAGAAATCGGTTTCGGGTTGGCATGCTTGAAAGTGCATGTATTGCTTGGGAGTAAAATGATGTCTACATTACAAAAAATAGCGAAAATTACACAAGCGGTTTTAGATCAGGTCACAGGCGCAGATTTACCGACGTTGTATTATCATCCACATGGAGAAATCCGTCGGGTATTGGATTATTTACCACAGCTCAAAGAAAAATACCGTCCAACACCGTGGCTGTCCAATACACATGCGCATCTTTTATATTTTGATTTAATTAAAAAGAAAACCATTCGTCAGCAGTATGATCGGGTTGATCAACTCACTATGCAAGATGGCGGTATCACCGCAGTTGCTTGGGTGGGTTATGACTTACCTGCAGATACTCCCACAATTGTTTTAATGCATACCATTACAGGTTCTTTGGAAAGTATGCGTGAGTTGGTGCGCGATTTACATCAGCAGACACAGTGGCGTATTGCCTTATGTTTACGTCGTGGGCATGGCAATTTACCTATGCCTGTACCACAAATGAATCTGTTTGGTTCGACGCATGATTTGCGTGAACAAATAGTGTTTATTCAGCAACAATTTCCACAATCTGAATTATATGCTGTTGGTTCTTCCGCAGGGACAGGATTATTGGTGCGCTATTTGGGCGAAGAAGGCGAGCAAACCCCAATTAAAGCCGCGTTTGCACTGTGCCCAGGATATAACACTGAACTAGGCTTTCAGCATGTGCATCCTTTTTACAGTAAAGTGATGACCAAAAAATTATTCCAGTTTTTTATTCAGCCCCATCAGGACATTTGGCAAAACGTAAAATCTTTATCGCAAGTGTTAAGTGCGACTACATTGGCAGAGTTTGAAAAGGCGTATTTTGAATTGGCGGGTTTTGAAGATTATGACAGCTACACACAAGCCATTAACCCAATTTATGTGTTTGAGAATGTCAAAATTCCGCTTATGGTTTTAAATGCAGAAGATGACCCAGTGTGCCACATCAAAAACTTTGACCCTTATAAAGAAACCATACGGAAAATGCCAAATATTATGGTAGTGACGACCCGTAAAGGCAGTCATTGTGGTTTTTATGAAGGTGTCGGTTTTACTAAATCTTGGGCATCGCGTTTAATTTCTAATTATTTTAAAGTGCAATCGCAGTTGCTGCAGGCAAGTTAAAGTGAAGCGCACAAACCTATATAGAAATAGGTAGCTGTATTGCAAATGTATTCACGAGTTATCTCAGCGAAGACTCATCCAAATGAATAAAAAACCCAGTACACAATGACTGGGTTTTTTAACGTCAATTCAAATCTAAGATAAGAACTTACACCTTAAAACTGACTTTAACTTAAAGCTTAGTTTTAAGTGAGCACTTAGTTCTCAAGTGCTGGGGTTGCAGCAGCAATCGCAGCGGCAACAGCATCATCTTCAGATTGAGCACCTGTGTTATTGCTTGGACGTGCTTGAGTTGGTTTATCTTCTGCTACAGGAGCTGCCGCTTTCGGCGCAGGCGCAGGTGCAGCAGCAGGTTGTGCAGGTGTTTCACGACGGATTTCAGTTGTGGTGTTCACTGTTTCAGTGCGCTCCACTTCTACCTGTGCAGGCGCTTCTGGTTCAGCATCTTGAATGTTTTCAACAGGTTCTAGTGGTTCAAATTGAGCAGTTTCAGTAGTTTGTTCAGTTTGAACCTCTACTTGTTCTTGCTCATCTTGCTTTGGCTGTTCTTTTTTTACACATGCAGTTAATAACAACGCCGTTGCAATTGCACCACAAATTAAAAGTTTCTTATTCATAATTGCACAAAATAAAAGATCGGATAGACGGACGTATTATAGCAATAAAATGACAGATGAAAATCCTCTCAAGAAGTTCTAATTTTTTATAGGAAATGCTGATAGAATAACCAATTGTTTATTGTTCTATGAATTGATGCGGAATGACTTTGCTTTATTGGTGCAGAGTAAAGTAAAATTGCGCAACATTGCAGGCCGATTTAGGCTCGATTGTACGAGAAACCCAATGACCCATTTTATTTTCGTGACTGGTGGTGTAGTTTCATCACTAGGTAAAGGTATTTCAGCTGCTTCAGTTGCTGCACTTTTAGAAGCCCGTGGTTTAAAAGTAACCATGGTCAAAATGGATCCATACATTAATGTCGATCCAGGGACAATGAGTCCTTTCCAACATGGTGAAGTTTTTGTCACAGAGGATGGTGCCGAAACTGACTTAGATTTGGGTTATTACGAACGTTTCTTGCGTCGTGCGAAAATGACCAAGTTAAATAACTTTACATCTGGTCGCGTGTATCAAGACGTTCTAAACAAAGAGCGCCGTGGTGATTACTTGGGCGGTACTGTTCAGGTGATTCCACACATTACCGATAATATTAAAGAACGTGTACTTCGCGCTGGCGAAGGCTACGATGTCGCAATCGTAGAAATTGGCGGTACAGTAGGCGACATTGAATCTCTCCCATTCATGGAATCTGTACGTCAATTGATGGTGGAATTAGGGCATAAGCGTACTATGCTCATGCACTTAACTTTATTGCCATATATCAAATCTGCGGCAGAGTTAAAAACCAAGCCAACTCAACACTCAGTTAAAGAATTGTTATCTATCGGTATTCAGCCAGATATTCTCATCTGCCGTACTGAACATGATGTTGATGCTGACACTACCCGTAAAATTGCGTTATTTACCAACGTAGAAGCACGTGCGGTTGTGGTATGTAAAGATGCCAAAACCATCTACCAAATTCCGCGTACATTCTATGAACAAGACGTTGATGATTTAATTTGTGAGCGTTTTGGCTTCAATGATCTTCCAGAAGCAGATTTATCTGATTGGGATAACGTAGTTGATGCATTATTGAACCCTGAATACAGCGTTCGTGTGGCGATGGTGGGTAAATATGTTGAACTGCCAGATGCCTATAAATCTGTAAACGAAGCATTATTGCATGCGGGTATTCAAAACCGCGTCAAAGTTGAAATTGACTATGTCAATGCAGAAGACCTTGAAAGCCAAGACGTTAATACTGTACTTAAAGATGCCGATGCAATTTTAGTTCCGGGCGGCTTTGGTGAGCGCGGTACCGAAGGTAAAATGCAAGCCATCAAATATGCACGTGAAAACGGTGTCCCATTCTTGGGAATCTGTTTGGGTATGCAATTGGCTGTGATTGAATATGCACGTAATGTGGCAGGTATTGCCGATGCAAGTTCAACAGAGTTTAACCGTTCGACTAAGTCGCCACTTATTGGTTTGATTACTGAATGGTTAGATGAGCGCGGCGAAGTTCAACAGCGTTCTGTCGATTCTGACTTGGGCGGCACTATGCGTTTAGGTGCACAAAAATCTGAATTGGTTGAAGGTACCAAAACTCGTGAAGTGTATGGTTCTGCAGAAATTGTAGAGCGCCATCGCCATCGCTATGAAATGAATAACCGTTATATTCCTGTGCTTGAAGAAGCAGGTCTTAAAATTTCGGGTTATTCACCAATTCAGCACTTGGTTGAAACTGTTGAAATTCCGCAACATCCTTGGTTTATTGCGGTACAATTCCACCCAGAATTTACCAGCTCGCCACGTGATGGACATCCATTGTTTGCTGGCTTTATCGGTGCGGCAAAACAACAGCATCAAAAAACCAAATAAGATGGCTTTAGGGATAAACTAGGAAGTTGAAATGTCACAATTAAAACCACAAGAAATTGTACGTTTGGGTGATATACAAATGGCGAATCATTTGCCATTTGTATTGTTTGGCGGCATGAATGTACTTGAGTCTAAAGACCTTGCATTTGAAATTGCTGAAACTTATGTGGATATTTGCACACGCTTAAATATCCCGTATGTATTCAAAGCCAGTTTTGACAAAGCCAACCGTTCTAGCCTGAACTCATTTCGTGGTCCCGGTTTAGAAAAAGGCATTGAATGGCTGGCTGACATTAAAAAGCATTTTAATGTGCCAATTATTACCGATGTGCATGAGCCGTATCAGGCTGCGCCTGTGGCAGAAGTGGCAGATATTATTCAGCTTCCTGCGTTTTTAAGTCGCCAAACCGATTTGGTTGAAGCGATGGCAAAAACTCAAGCCATTATCAACATCAAAAAAGCACAATTCCTTGCGCCGCACGAAATGCGTCATATTTTGCATAAGTGTTTAGAAGCAGGGAATGACAAATTGATTCTTTGTGAGCGTGGTTCAGCATTTGGTTACAACAACTTGGTTGTCGATATGCTGGGCTTTGACATCATGAAAGAAATGAATGTACCTGTGTTCTTTGATGTAACCCATGCTTTGCAAACTCCGGGTGGTCGTGCAGATTCGGCAGGTGGTCGTCGTGCACAAATTACCACCTTGGCACGTGCAGGTATGGCAACTGGCTTGGCAGGTTTATTCCTAGAAGCACATCCTGAACCAGAGCAGGCAAAGTGTGATGGCCCATGTGCATTGCGTCTATCACAACTTGAGCCGTTCTTGGCACAGCTTAAAGAATTGGATACCTTGGTAAAAGGTTTCCAAAAGCTAGATACACACTAAATTAGATCCATATTAAATTATAGACTCATTGATGCCTAAAGCATCACGTTATTAATCAACTGAGGAATTGTTCATGAGCCAAATCGTTGACATTCGTGCACGTGAAATTTTGGACTCTCGTGGTAACCCAACCATCGAAGCAGACGTAATCTTAGCATCTGGCGTAGTTGGCCGTGCATGTGCACCATCAGGTGCTTCAACTGGTTCTCGTGAAGCTCTAGAACTTCGTGATGGCGATAAAGCACGTTACTTGGGTAAAGGCGTTAAAACTGCGGTAAATAACGTCAATACTTTAATTCGTGATGCTTTACTTGGTAAGTCTGTGTTTGAACAAAAAGACATCGACAACACCATGATTGCGCTTGATGGTACTGAAAACAAAGAAAAATTAGGTGCTAACGCAACTTTAGCCGTGTCTTTGGCTGCTGCGCGCGCTGCTGCTGATGAAAAGAAAATTCCTCTTTTCCAATACATCGCAGACCTTCGTAACAACAGCATTTTAACCATGCCTGTACCAATGATGAACATCTTAAATGGTGGTTCACATGCAGACAACAACGTTGATATTCAAGAATTTATGATTGAGCCAGTAGGCTTTACTTCATTCTCTGAAGCATTACGTGCTGGTGCAGAAATTTTCCACTCATTAAAATCTGTATTGAATCAAAAAGGTTTAAACACAGCAGTGGGTGATGAAGGTGGTTTTGCGCCAAACTTACGTTCTAACGAAGAAGCAATCACAGTTATTCTTGAAGCTATTGAGAAGACTGGCTACAAAGCGGGTTCTGACATCATGTTGGCGCTTGACTGTGCATCTTCAGAATTCTACAAAAATGGTCAGTACATTCTTGCAGGTGAAGGCAACAAAGCATTCACAAGCAACCAATTCTCTGACTATTTAGCTGGTCTTGTAAATCAATATCCAATTATCTCAATTGAAGATGGTTTAGATGAGTCTGATTGGGAAGGTTGGTCTTACCTTACTTCGATCTTAGGTGACAAGATTCAATTGGTCGGTGATGACTTGTTCGTTACTAACCCGAAAATCTTGCAACGCGGTATTGATGAAAAAGTAGGTAACTCAATCCTGATCAAGTACAACCAAATTGGTACTTTGACTGAAACGCTTGATGCAATTTACCTTGCAAAAGCCAATGGTTACACAACTGTTATTTCACACCGTTCAGGTGAAACTGAAGATTCTACAATTGCAGATCTTGCAGTGGGTACAGCAGCAGGTCAAATCAAGACTGGTTCACTGTGCCGTTCTGACCGTGTAGCAAAATATAACCAATTACTTCGTATTGAAGAATTGACGAATGCTGCATATCGCGGTAAAGCTGAGTTCAAAGGTTTGAACTAAGCGAAATTAGTAGATGTCATTATTAAATGTATTTGACTCCAAAGCGAGTAAAGCATTGTTGGGCCTTGCGATCTTTTTGATCGCAGGGTTTCAATATTTACACTGGTTTGGTGAAGGTGGTTATCGTGACCATGCTGCACTGACAGAAAAAATCCAACAACAAATAGAATTAAATACAGAGCTGAAGGAGCGCAATCGTGTACTTGCAGCAGAAGTTTATGATTTAAAAAATGGGGTAGAAGCCATTGAAGAGCATGCCCGTTTAGATTTAGGCTTAATTAAGCCACATGAAACCTTTGTGCAAATGAGCACCATCAGCACACAATATAAACCAATTTATATTCAACCAAATTCCACAGTAGATTTACGCACCAATGAATCACAACAACCTACAGCAGCAACCGCCCCGACACCCTAAACTTTGGGCGGTTATTCCCGCAGCGGGTTCTGGTAGTCGTTTTTCTAGAACTGAACTTAAACAATATCAGTATATTCAAGATCAAACAGTCTTAGCGCACAGCATCGCACGTTTAAATCACTTGCCTTTAGCGGGTTATGTTTTGGCGATTGGTCAAGCAGATGATGTGGCGCAAAACCTAAACTTGGCAGAAAAAGAAAAAGCACATTTTTGCGTAGGTGGTGCAGAGCGAGTGGATTCAGTCTTGAATGCACTGCATTATTTATCTGAAATCGCCCATGTAGATGACTGGGTTTTGGTGCATGATGCAGCGCGTCCTTGTGTGACAGCTGCTTGCCTTGAACAGTTGTATCAGACTGCACTGGCAACAGATCAAAGTGCAATTTTGGCTATTCCAGTGCGTGATACTTTAAAAAAGGTAAGCCAAGGCACAAAAATTGAAACCACGGTAAGCCGTGACCAACTTTGGCAAGCGCAAACTCCGCAAATTGCTAAACTTGATGTGCTTAAAACAGCCATTGAATCTGCATTAAAACAGCAATTGACGATTACCGATGAGGCCAGTGCTTTAGAAGCAGCAGGGCAAATTGTAAATGTTGTGCACGGTCGTTCGGATAATATTAAAATCACCTATCCCGATGATTTAGAGCTGGCACGTTTAATTTTAGCCTCACAACAACATGGATGATAAAAATCTAGTGTAATTAACACCGCGTTAAACTTGAATATTCAACGATTAAGCTTTAATGATTCACTCTGTGCCGCTTTGCTTCTATAATTGTCCATCCTGTCTATTTTAAATACCTTTGAGTCGCATGAATCCATCGCAGCAGTATCGTTTTTTACGTCACTCATTACGTGATGGTAGAAGCATTAAAAATGATTCCTCACGCTGGACTAAATTACATTTAGATCCATGGTTGCTGTGTTTTCTGATTTTAAATGCGATTCTGGGTTTAATGGTGGTATATAGTGCCACCGCGCAAGATATGGGGATGGTGCTGCGTCAAGCAACCAGTTTTGGCATTGGTTTTATCGCCATGATTATTTTGGCGCAAATTCCGCCTAAGGTATATCAAGCTGCCAGTCCATATTTTTATATCTTTGCAGTCATCATGCTGGCTTTGGTTTTGGTCATTGGTGAAACCCGTATGGGGGCAAAACGCTGGATCAGCTTGCCAGGTATTGGCAGTATGCAACCCAGTGAATTTATGAAATTTGCCATGCCATTGATGATGGCGTGGTATTTTTCGCGTCGTGCTTTCCCGCCTAAATTGATCCATATCATTGTCGCTTTAGTGATTATGATGATTCCTTTTGTCTTGGTGGCATTGCAACCCGATTTAAACATTGGTTTGATTATTCCCGGTGTCTTTGCGCTATTTTTAAGTGGCATGTCATGGCGATTAATCTTAGGAGCAATCACTGCATTGGCGCTCGCAGCACCATTGCTTTGGATGTTCTTTTTGCAGGAGTACCAAAAGAAAAGGGTACTCACCTTATTTGACCCAGAGTCGGATGCCTTGGGGGCAGGCTGGAATATTATTCAATCTAAAATTGCCATTGGTTCAGGCGGCTTTACAGGTAAAGGTTATTTAGAAGGAACGCAATCACATTTGGGTTATCTGCCTGAACATCATACTGACTTTATTATGTCGACCTATGCCGAAGAATTTGGTTTTATTGGCGTATTTTTACTGTTCAGTTTGTTTGCTGCCATTATTTTACGTTGTTTGATGATTGGGATGAATTGTTTCCATAATTTTGGACGTTTGTATGCAGGCACGGTTGGTCTGACTTTCTTTTTCTTTGTATTTCTAAACTCAGGGATGGTGAGTGGTATTTTACCTGTAACGGGTGACCCATTGCCGCTGATGAGTTATGGTGGAACGGCTGTTATTTCCATGTTGGCGAGTATGGGGATTGTGATGTCTATCCATACTCATCGTTAATACAGAATCCATCTGAAAGATGATGTAGGTGAGTTTTGCTATTATCATCTTTTTCTCTTTTTGTGGTTTTAAAAAGCCTAAGCAATTAGGATAAACACAAAACAATCCTTATAATATCCAGTAAATTTACTTTATTTATTAAGCAATAATTTAAAAAGAACAGCATAACAGTAACACAGAGCACCCCATGACCCATTTAATTTTTATTGCACTTTTCCCTTTGATTGCCTTAATTGCAATGGGTTATCTGCTTAAGCAATCACGTATGTTGGATGAGCCATTTTGGAAGGGTGCAGAAAAGTTAAATTACTATATTTTGTTTCCTAGCATGTTGTTTTTAAACCTCGCTACAGCAAACATTGAAGCGAAATCAATCGCACAGATTTTGTCGGTCGTAGGGATTATTGTGGCTTTAGTAAGTTGTCTGTTATATGCCTTGCGCGGCTATTTCAAAACACCCGCAGTCCGTTTTGGGGTGTATATGCAAAGCATGGTACGTTTCAATACGTATATCGGTTTGGCTTTGGTCGCAGCATTGTTTCAGGTGCAGGGCATGGCGCTGTTTGCGATTATTTTGGTGTTCTGCATTCCATTGGTGAATGTTTTATCTGTGCTGGCTTTAAGCGATACTAAGACTTTACAGGCAAAGCAAATCCTATGGTCATTAATGAAAAATCCATTAATTTTAGGGTGTATTGTTGGCGGTCTATTTAATTTATCAGGTTTGAGCTTGTGGGAAGGTGCAGCGCATTTTATTCGTCAAATAGCGTTATGCAGTTTGCCTTTGGGATTAATGTGTGTGGGCGCAGCATTACAATTTAATGGCTTGCAACGAGATGTATTCGCATTGGCATTGAATGTGTTCGGGCGTTTGTTATTTATGCCTGCTTTGGCTTGGCTAATTTGTCAGAGCTTAAATGTTCCAGTGTTGGAGTCGCAAATTTTAGTCTTGTTTTTTGCTTTACCTACTGCATCGGCAGCTTATGTACTTACACAAGTTTTAGGGGGAGATAGTCGTTTAATGGCTTCAATTATTAGCTTGCAAACCGTATTCGCCGCATTAACTTTGCCAATTGTGTTGTGGTTGCTCATTTAATCTGTCTAATACAATCTATTGTTCAGCATTAATCGTATAAACGATAGATGCCCGCAAAGCGTTCACAACCTTTTTGTTTGGTTTGAATTTTTAAGATTGCTTTAGAATAATTAAACTCATAACTGCAATCGTGCTCATTGTCGATGATTTTGTTTTTTTGATCAGGTGTTGTATAAGCTAAAAAGGCAATACTTTGGCTTTCAAGGCGGTTATTTGGATTGCGATAAGCAATACCTTCAATTTTAATGCTGTTTTTATTGAGTTGATGAATTTGTAAATGTACGGGTTGTGCAGCAAATTGACCATTTTCATATTTTAAATAATGTTGAGTCATGCTTTGATTCATTGAAGTGAAAAAATTCAGTTGATCAATTCTAAAATCAAATTGCTGAGTATAACAATTTAAGCTTTTGCATTGCTGTAAGCGTTGGATCCACAATTGCTGAGTATCTTCTAACAAGCGAATAGGCGCATCACTCATCAAATAAGCTGTTAAATGTTGATCACTTAATTTTTCACGCAATTCTGAGAAATTTTCTGTGCACACCTGCGCCAACTTTTTATTGGGTGTAGATCTACAATCAATCCCTTGTGCATAAGAGAAAGATGAATATAAACAGCCAAATAACAGCAGTGTACTTAAGTTTTTGATAAGATGAATCTCAGATTTCAACAGCATGATCGCTTATACTTTCACTATGTTGCGCTAGGTCTAATATAGCGAAATCGAAAGTATGAATACAAGATTTCAATGATTTATTTCTACAGGAGTTGAACATGGTTGCACAGATTCGTATTGGACAAGGATTAGATGTTCATGCCTTTGAAGCGGGAGATTTTGTGACGCTTGCAGGTGTTCAAATTCCTCATACACAAGGTTTAAAAGCACACTCAGATGGTGATGTAGTGCTGCATGCACTATGCGATGCATTATTAGGTGCTTTGGCGCTGGGGGATATTGGGCAGCATTTTCCAGATACCGATCCAAATTATAAAGGTGCAGATAGTCGGGTATTGCTTAAACAGGTTTATCAACTCATTTTAGACCGTGGCTATAAACTGAATAACGCCGATATTACTGTGGCGTGCGAACGTCCTAAACTTGCACCGCATACGCTAGAAATGCGCCAAAGTGTCGCTGATGTATTGGATGTAGAGGTCACACAAATCAGTATCAAAGCGACAACCACTGAAAAATTAGGTTTTACTGGGCGTCAGGAAGGTATTTTAGCAACAGCGATTGTATTGATTTCTCATACAAAATAATCGCGTTAGAATTTTATCTATACAATCTGCTGAATTAAGAAAGTTCAGCAGATTCTAAAGCTTGTTGTAAATCTTGCGTGGCTTTACGACCTTGTAATTGCAAAGAAACGGCGTGAATTAAGCCTGTCCAAGTTTCATTGGGTTTCCAGATATCATGTAAAAAGTCTTGAGCCGTTGCAATATCCACATCCATAAAATATTGACGATACAAATACATTAAACTACTGACGTGGTTGTTATTGCTGCAATGTACCCACACCATTTGGCTTTCTAATAAATGATTGACCAAATCGAGCAATAATAAACATTGATCAGAGGATGGTGTTTCCCATGAAATTGGCAGTTGAATATAGTTTAGTCCAACATCCAGACAAATTTTGTCTTCATGGGGAAGGGCGTGTTCCGCATCACTTTCAGCCAAATTAATGACAGTGCCAATACCATATTCTTTAATTTGTTTTAATTCTTCAGCCGTAGGCTGACCTGAAGAAAACAAACGCTCATGAATGAACTGGAAATTTTTAATTTGGCTAAGTTGGGTTTCAATGTCATTCATGCGCGCAGAATTTCCTATGCTACAAATAGAAACGCCATCATGAAGATGGCGTTTTTAAATCTTAACGATTCACTAAAACGTCTTTTAATGCTTCATGCATTTCAAGCAATGCTTTTTCAGTGGTATCCCAGTCGATACAACCGTCAGTCACAGACTTACCATACTCTAAATCGCATAAGTTTTCAGGAATATCTTGACGACCACCTTTCAGGTGACTTTCGACCATAATCCCAACAATAGACTTATTGCCATCTAAAATTTGCTCAGTGATATTTTTTAATACCAATGGCTGTAAGAATGGGTCTTTGTTTGAGTTAGCATGGCTGGTGTCAATCATGATTTTGGTGCTGACTTTGGCTTTGTTTAATGCATTTTCAGCATCTGCAACAGAGCCTGCATCGTAGTTAGGCTTGCCATTACCACCACGTAAAACCACGTGTGCATACGGGTTGCCGCTAGTACGAATTACTGAAACCTGACCTTGATCATTAAGACCCAAGAAGCTGTGACCGTGTTTTACCGACTGCATGGCATTGGTAGCAACTGTTAAGCCGCCATCTGTACCATTTTTAAAGCCGACTGGAGAAGAAAGACCAGATGACATTTCACGGTGCGTTTGGCTTTCTGTAGTGCGTGCACCAATTGCAGACCAAGAAATTAAATCTTGATAATACTGCGGAGAGTTTGGATCAAGTGCTTCAGTCGCACATGGCAAACCTTTTTCATTTAACTCAAGTAAAAGTTTACGACCAAGACGCAAGCCTTTTTCAATGTTAAAAGAGTCATTCATGTCTGGATCGTTAATTAAGCCTTTCCAGCCCACTGTAGTACGTGGTTTTTCAAAATAAACACGCATCACAATATAAAGAGAATCTTTTACTTTTTCGCTTAATACTTTTAAACGATCTGCATATTCATGTGCAGCAGCAGGGTCATGAATAGAACATGGACCAATCACCACAAATAGACGCTTGTCTTTACCATCTAAAATATTGCGGATTGTTTCACGACCACGAAGAACGGTTTGATAAGCATTTTCAGTCAAAGGTAACTCAGTTTTTAATTCTGCAGGAGTCACGAGTGGCTGAATACTTTCAATATTCACGTCATCGATGTCTGATTGTGTAAGAGGATTAGACTGTAAAGTATTCATTGCCGTCACTGGTTTGATCATACAAAAGATTGTTTAATAGTCTGAATATAACATGAATTTCACTGTATTTTGTTATAAAAAGATGAATACTTCTTTAAAAAATAAGTGATGAATCGGGTAGATAAATTAAACGGTCTGTTTTAGCAAAATCCTGTCAGATAAAGCATTCATTATTGGCTGGCTTGTGCCTCAGAAACTGCTGTTGCAGTTTCTGGTGTGCTGATAGGTTTTGATTTCACAGGATTGACCATAAAGTTAATCCCGATAATAAATAAGGTAATACCTAAAACTTTACGAATCACTTTTTCAGGTAAACGTGAACTGACTAAAGTTCCCACCACAATTGCAGGAATCGAGCCAACCAACAACCAAACCAATAGGTGAAAGTCGACATTGCCTGAACTCATGTGACCTAAGCCTGCAACTAGGGTAAGTAAGACGGCATGCACGACATCTGAACCGATAATACGAATCATCGGTAGATTCGGGAACATCAGTACCAATGCCATGATGCCAAAAGCACCTGCACCCACTGAAGAAAGTGTGACAAATACACCCAGTACAACTCCCATAATTACAATGAGGGCACGCTTATCTGCAGCCTGTAGTTTGACCTTTTCAAGGTCTTGAGTCATATCAGGCAATTCTTGTTTATGGTATTTATTAAAAAACGTTTCAATTTGACTGCGAAACACAATTGAGATGCCAGTTAAGGTCAACATAAAGCCCAGTACCACGGTCAGTACCATTTTGTAATGGGTAGATTGACTTAAATAATTCTCTAAAACCCAGTGGGTCGCAAATGAAGCAGGGATACTGCCCACCGCAAGCCAAATGACAATGGGCCATACAATATTCATTTTTTTGGCATGAACCAATGAGCCGCAGAATTTTGAAATGGCGGCATAAAGTAGGTCTGTTCCAATTGCGATATGCGGTTCAATTTTAAACAAGCTGATCAGAATGGGAGTCATCAGTGAACCGCCACCTACGCCAGTCACACCCACGCAGAAGCCGACCAATACACCTGCCAAAATAAACTCTAAAGGACCAACCATGAAGATATGCCGAAGTCAAAAATCGTGAATATATTATGACTTTTGGCAATAAGCTGTTGTCTTGATTAATGATTTACTTATTCTTAAAACAGATATAGTCAATGTGGAAAATCAGTGCAAAAGATCGCAGATTCAAGCCACGGCTTACTTTCTGTTTCTTACAAAATACAGTGGCTATGCTAAAATGCGAAAATTCATATCCATTAAAATTTAGAGGACAAAACGCTTGCAAAATCGGAAACTTAAAATAGGTATCGTTGTGGGAGAAGTATCGGGTGATACTTTAGGGGCACAACTCATGCGACGTTTTCGTGAGCAAGGCATTGATGCAGAGTTTGAAGGCATTGGTGGCCCGCAAATGATTGCGGAAGGTTTTAAAAGTTATTATCCGATGGATATTCTATCGGTAATGGGCATTGTTGAAGTACTGAAAGATTTGAAAAAACTCTTTGCAGTTCGGGATGGTTTGGTCGAAAAGTGGAGCCAACATCCTGTTGATGTCTTTGTTGGGGTTGATGCACCCGATTTTAATTTACGTCTTGCCAAAAGTTTAAAACAGAAAAACTTGCCGATTAAAACCGTGCAATATGTCAGTCCTTCGGTATGGGCATGGCGACAAGGTCGGGTACATGGCATTAAAGCCAGTATAGATTTGGTACTGTGTTTATTTCCGTTTGAAAAAGCCTTTTTTAAAAAATGGGATGTGCCTGCAGCCTTTGTCGGACATCCTTTGGCGAGTCAGTTGCCGTTGGAAAATCCAATTGCTGCAGCAAAACAAGAATTGGGTCTAGACCAACAGCAACAATATATTGCGTTATTACCCGGTAGTCGACGTGGTGAAATTGAGCGTTTAGGGCCGTTAGTTTTAGATGCGGCTTATATTTTGACGCAAAAATATCCGCAGTTTAAGTTTCTAATTCCTGCAATTAATGATGCACGTAAACAACAAATTGAAGCGTTACTGCAGTCTTATCCGAGTGCATTACAAGACAAAGTGCAATTGATAGAAAATCGTGGCACAGAATCCAAAATTGGTCGTCAGGTAATGAATGCGTCCGATATGATTGCACTGGCTTCAGGCACGGCGACGTTAGAAGCGATGCTATTACATCGTCCAATGGTTACGTTTTATAAGCTGAATCGCATTACGTACTGGATTGCGAAACTGTTGGTGAAAATTCCTTATTATTCATTGCCAAATATTATTGCAGGTAAAAAGGTTATTCAGGAGTTAATTCAGGATGATGCAACGCCTGAGCGTTTGGCAGCAGAAATTGAAAAGTTAATTTATATCGAAACTGCACAAATTCAAGTGATGCAACATATCACTATGCATAAGCAATTATTGTCCGATAATAGCGAAGACCCTGCACAAGCAATTTTGGCGATTTTAGATCGTTAAACTGTTCATTTCGTGATTGCATTGTTGTTTTGAAACTGCTGCCGATACTGGCTAGGTGTTAGCTCGAATTGCTTTTTAAAAGTTTGGCTAAAGGCGGTTTCGGAAGAATAACCGACACGATGGGCAATTTGTTGAATCGACAATTGTCCTTGCTGTAAATAATGCGATGCCAAGCGTAGCCGATGTTGTTGTAAGTATGCCAAAGGCGGCTCACCAATTACCTGATTAAACAAATTGGCAAATTTAGAACGTGACATGCAACATTGTTCTGCCAAACTTTCTACCGTCCATGCTTTTTCGGGTTGACCATGAATAGCTGCGAGCGCATTGGAAAGTTCAGGATGTGCCAAAGCGCCGAGCCAGTTATTTGAGTCATCAAGCTGAAAAATATAATCACGCACACATTCAATCAGTAAAATACTGACCAAGTGATCTAATATTTTATCCCGTCCCGGTCGGATTTGATGACTTTCCACCGCTAAAAATTGCAAGCCAATTTGTAACCACTCGGGCGCTGTGCTGCACATGATATGCGGAATATGCAGATATTCGGGTAGGGCACTTAAAAGCGGTTTTGCCATGGTGGTGTCCATGTGGCATTGAATCACCAAAATAAATGCGTCTTCAGCTTGTGTGTGATTTATCGTGCCAAAATTTATTGACTGCTGTGACTGAATTTGAAATAAATCCGAAATATCAAAGTGTTCTGTCCAGTGAGTGTCTGCAGTTGCACTTGCGTAATGACTGCAACCCGATGGAATCAGGACAATATCACCTGCATCAATGTGAAGGTGTGTCTGTGCAGATAAATGGATATGCAGCGAGCCTTGTAGTACTACATAAGCCAGCATTGCCCCTTGGTCACGATATTGAAATGACCAATCTCCATGAGGATTTAAATAGATATATTCTGATTGGTGCAGATGTATATCATCAAAAATTTTACTTAAAGCATCCATATTTTAAGCATAAATCATTATAAAAAATAAACCTGTGATTTCAGGACAATATAGCGCATTTTTGCGCCAAAGACTTTTGCATAGCTTTTTTGGACGTCTGCAACTGTTCATTCTCGTGTCTTTCCACAAATATATAGGTAGAACAGCGTAGAAGGAAGAAAATAAGATGAACGCACCACTTCATTTGCTTAAAGAGATGGAACAGGATGTTCCTTATAAAAGCGCGGCTCAACTCGATAAAAAGCGTTATTTATGGTTGATCAGCCCATTTTTACCTGTATTGGGGATGGGGATTTTGGCGGGTTATCAATTCGCTCCGAAGCCTGCGAAAAAAGTTTTTGCTCTAGGTGGCCCTTTATTATTGCATGTGATTATTCCAACAATTGATACTTTAATTGGTCAAGATGCCAATAACCCAAGCAATGAAGATGTGAAACGACTTGAGGAAGATCGGTATTATTCGCGTTTGGTGAAAAGTTTTATTCCTTTGCAATATGCCGCCAATATTTATGCAGCTTATTTGGTTGGACGGCCACAAACCTCGTTAGTCGATAAAATTTTTCTGGGTATTTCCATGGGGATGGTGAATGGTATTGCTGTCAATACTGCGCATGAACTCAGCCATAAATCTTCAAAAATAGATCACTTACTGTCACATTTGGCTTTAGCACCAACAGGATATAACCATTTTCGGGTTGAGCATCCGTATGGGCATCATAAACGTGCTGCGACACCTGAAGACCCTGCATCTTCACGTATGGGAGAAACATTTTATGAGTTTTGGCCCCGCACGGTAAAAGGTTCGTTTAAGTCTGCACTGCAAATTGAAACTCAGCGTTTAAAACGTAAAGGCAAAAGTTTTTGGTCGAAAGACAATGAATTATTACAAGGCTGGGGCATGAGTGCGGCATTTCATGCTGCATTGTTGGCGCGTTTTGGTACTGGGATCATTCCGTATTTGGCGACACAGGCTTTTTATGGCATTAGCCTGTTTGAAATAATTAATTATATAGAACATTATGGCTTGCTTAGACAAAAAGATGCGCATGGCAAATATGAGCGCACTATGCCTGAACACAGCTGGAATAATAACAATATTGTGACCAATTTGTTTTTGTATCAATTACAACGTCATTCCGATCATCATGCTTATCCAACCCGACCATTTCAGGCTTTGCGACATTTTGATGAAGCGCCTGAATTACCAAGCGGTTATGCCAGCATGTTGCTGCCTGCCATGATTCCACCTTTGTGGTTTAAAATTATGGATAAACGTGTATTTGAACATTATCAAGGCAATTTAAACAAAGCCAATATTCAGCCTAAACGCCGTGCACGAATTTTTAAGAAATTTGGTGTGGTGGATAATTGATTGAATTATTAAGATTATTTTTTAATATTCATTTTGATATTTCTTTTGTATATATCTTTCAAAGGAAAGATTGAGATGTATACCAGATGTCTATTTTCACTCATCTTACTATGAATTGACTT
The DNA here is from genome assembly GCF_013418565.1 of Acinetobacter sp. YH12135. Taxonomy (NCBI): domain Bacteria; kingdom Pseudomonadati; phylum Pseudomonadota; class Gammaproteobacteria; order Moraxellales; family Moraxellaceae; genus Acinetobacter; species Acinetobacter sp. YH12135. The sequence goes on along the minus strand of NZ_VPBU01000004.1, from coordinate 129,298 downwards.
CATCTCATTTTGGCGCATAATAAAGTTATATATTTATATAATATTGAGGTGGGTATGATTCATACAAACTTGAGAAAAGTAGGTGGTTCGGTCATGCTTGCCGTACCGCCTACATTATTAAAAAGTTTAGGTTTAGATGCGGGAAAGGAAGTTTCTCTGAGCATTGTGAATGGTAAGTTAGTGGTCGAACCTAAAGCGAAGCCATCTTATAAATTGGCTGACTTGCTGCAAGAGCATCAAGCTTTAGCATTAGAGCAAGATGCGTGGCATGATGTAAAAGCAGTTGGGCGAGAAGAAATCTAATGAATCAAGGCGATATTTATTTGATTTCATTAGATCCAACACTTGGACATGAACAACAAGGTAAGCGACCTGTATTTGTTATTTCACCTAAGTCATTTAATCTTATTACTAAAATGCCGATTGTTTTGCCTATTACTTCTGGTGGAAACTTTGCACGAAATATGGGTTTCGCTGTAGAGCTTATTGGTGGGAAAACTACAGGTATTGTGCGTTGTGATCAATCTAGAGCTTTAGATTTTGAAGCTAGACACGCGCGGTTTTTAGAATCCTCGCACGCAGATGTTTTGGATGAGGTTTTAGCAAGATATATCGCAATTTTTTCACCTGAAGATTAATTTATATCGAAAAAGACAGAAATTTATAGCAATATTTCTATGAAAATCTGTCTTTTATCTTATTTTACTATATGCCTTAAATCATAAAATCACTTGAGCTCACTCGAACTTTTACCTAATTCACGACGGGCAATAATCAATAGCTGAATCTGTTGCGTACCTTCAAAAATATCTAAAATTTTTGAATCACGTGCCCATTTTTCCAATAACTCATCTTCGTTATAACCCACCGATGCAGCTAACTCGACACACCTGAGCGTGATTTCATTACACACGCGACCAGCTTTGGCTTTGGAAATAGAAGCTTCGCGTGAGTTAGGCTGTTTATTGTCTGCCATCCATGCTGCTTTGAGCATCAATAAACGTGCGGCTTCCCATTCTGCTTCCATCCGATAAATCTGTGCTGCGATATGTGAACACTGTAAATAGGGCGTGGCATAATTTGCATCTAATTGGTCTTTAAAAATTTCCTTAATCCGCTCTAAAGCGGCTTTGGCACAACCAACGGCCATAGCTGCCACCAAAGGGCGAGTGTTATCAAAGGTTTCCATCACACCTGCAAACCCTTTGGCAACATCAATTTCTGTATTGCCTAAAAGGTTGCTCGCAGGAACACGGCAATTTTCAAATCGAATTGTTGCTGTGTCCGAGGCTTTAATCCCTAATTTATGTTCTAAGCGTTCCACGGTCATGCCAGGTGTGCCCTTAGTCACAACAAAGGATTTGATCGCAGCACGTCCCAGTTTTTTGTCTAAGGTTGCCCACACAACAACGGCATCGGCGCGGTCACCAGAGGTCACAAAAATCTTTTCACCATTTAAAATATATTCATTGTCTACTTTGGTGGCAGTGGTACGAATAGCCGCAGAGTCAGAACCACAGTTGGGTTCGGTAATTGCCATGGCTGCCCAAACACCATTAAAGCGTTGTAATTGTTCTTCATTGGCCACCGCAGCAATCGCAGAATTACCTAAACCTTGGCGTGGCATACTGAGTAATAAACCTGTATCGCCATAACACATTTCGACAATACTCAGTGCGGTAGACATATTTACGCCATTTTTGTTACCTGTAGATGTGTCACCACGTTTGTTGACTGCTGCACCTGCATTCATGCCATCGCCCGCTTGGTTCATACCATCAACTAAGGCGGCAAGCATGTCTAATTCTTTCGGGTAGGCGTGTTCGGCTTTATCATATTTCCTTGAAATGGGACGTAATACATTTAAAGCAACTTCATGTGCCTGATCGACCAACATTTTGAATTTTTTTGGATTTTGTAAATTCATGGATGTATTCCTTATTTTTCTAGCTGGCTATCGTTTATTGATGGTGTGAGATTAAGCATGCAAGCCTGAATGCATAATTGCAGTCGCACGTAAATCACGATACCAACGCTCTACAGGATGTTCTTTGGTAAAGCCATGACCACCTAAAATTTGCACGCCATTGGTGGCAATTTGCATAGATTTTTCTGCACAGAGCAGACGTGCTAAATATGCTTCTCGATGAAAGTTTTTACCCGATTCGGCAAGACTCGCTGCATTCAGCAACAGCATGCGCATGGCTTCAATTTCAATGGCCATATCTGCAATCATAAAAGCCACACTTTGACGATGTGAAATTGGTTCGCCAAATGCAGTGCGCTCATTGGCATAGCGAATACAATAACTTTTCACTGCTTCACAGCAACCAACTGCCATGGCGCACCACATGAGATTGCCTAAATCTAAAAATGCGCTGTAATCGAAATCATCTGTGCCTAAACGCTCCGCAGGGGTTTGATTAAACTTTAAAGTCGCCGTTTCGCAGGCTTTTAAGCCCATTGCAGGCGCTGCTTTAAATTGAATAGAAGCATCACGTTGCACAATGAACACATCGGCTTGACCATTTAGCTCTGCACTAACCAAAAATAAATCTGCTGTTTCGGCCAAAATCACCAGCGTTTTTTCACCTGTAATTAGGTACTGTCCATTTTGCAAAGTCGCTTTGGTTTTTAGCTGATACGGATTAAACGCAGCAGTATTTTCCTGAATCGCAAAAGTGGCTTGAAGTGGCGTTGGATGGTTCGCGTCTGTTTCGGAAAACGCAGATAAATACTGATTTTGAACCTGTTCTGAACCCCAGCGAGTTATGGCATTCATTACGCCAAATGTGGAAAGTAATCCTGCGGTTAAGCCAAAGTCGCCACGTGCCAATTGTTCGGCAATTAAAATATGGCTGACAATATTTTGTTCAGTGGCAACACCGCCTAAAGCTTCGGGCAGAGCATAGGTGTTCAAACCTAAATCTGTGCTGTATTGCCATAATACTTGTGGGAATTTCGCATCATGATCTGCCTGATGTGCCAATGGATAGATCACTTCTGTAGCAAATTGCTGCATGGCATCGACCAGCATTTGCTGTTCTTCACTCAATGACAAATCAAATAAATCTTTGGATTGACGTGTCAGTCGTTGTTGCGGTAATTTTTGTGTGCTTTTAAAATTTTTTTGAGTGGTTTCAAAGGTTTTAAAACCTGCTTTGGCTGAGTGATATAGAGATTGTTCAACCCATTTGCGTAATTTGAATTGATCGAGCAGATCACTCGATGCCATTTTAGTGAGTAGCGCTAAGCCGAATCCTTGGGCTTTGTTTATCATTTGACTCATGATTGTGTTGTCCTACACAGAGAATGCTTGTTTTTTATGCTGACATGCAGACTATAAAAAAACTATGTCATTGCTGACATGCAGAATTGTCAAAGATAAACGGTAAAAATTTTCTTATAACTGGACTAATATGTGGATTTTTATAGATTATTAATTTTATAGAAATCTACGCTTTTAAAATAAATTGACCTAAATGACAATTGCATCGAGTGGGCAACAATCATTTAGGTCTATATAACAGCTTTGATCAAAGAAATAAAAGTTGGGACTTAAATAAACTTTTGAATCATTTTGCGGACATTGGTTTTCGCATCAATCACGGTCATAAAGGTGTAGGCACCAATAAATTTACGGCTAATAAACATAAATTCTTTAGGCGGCACACTAAAGTAACGCGAAGCCATCGATTTAGATGCTTGTTGCATGACACGGCTATGCAGCTGACTTTTTTTCCAGTCATAGCGCGATTGTTCATCCATCACGCCTGCAGGTAAATCGCGGTTATTGTCTAAGTGACTAAAGGCTTCGGTTGCCAATAGAAACACTTTTGCCATGTCAGGTTTAATGCTTTCAGGGATGCTGTCAAAAAACTCATAACCCGTCATGGCATTCACCATCATTTGTGGGTCGTGGTAATAACCCGCCTTGATCAAATTACGCGCCACAGTAAGCAAGTGTTGATCAAATTGACGAATAGCACCAAAGTCGAGCAGTACAATTTTATCGTGAATATCTTCACCATTACCTAAGCGAACTAAGTAGTTGCCAAAGTTCGGGTCAGTCTGCATTTCGCCCCATTCAAATACTTCACGCACAGCAATTTCTAAAGAGGCTTCGCCTAATTGGTTACGGCGTTCTTGAGGTAATGAGAGCATGACAGGGCTGTTAATCGGTACGCCACGTTCAAAGGTCATACACAGCACTTGGTCGCTACAGTATTCATCCACAATTTGCGGCACAATGTAGCGCGGATCATCTTTTAAACGGGCAGCAAAACGACGTGTCGTTTCCGCTTCAATTTGATAGTTGACTTCACGATGCATCATTTCACGCACTTCATCAAACCACTGATCAAATTCACGGGTTTGCGGCACCATGCGTGTCAATTTGAGCATATTTCTAAATAGGCTCATGTCTGAGTCAATCGCATCTGCTACGCCTGGATATTGGATTTTTAATACCAACTCCAAACCATCCGACTTGCGGGTCGCGCGGTGAACTTGAGCCAAAGAGGCTGTACCTAATGGCTCATGATCAATGGTGAGATCATCAAGTTTGGCACCTAACTGTGCCTGTAATTGCTGTTTAATCGCAGGCCATGCCAATGCGACAGTCTGGTTATTCAGCGTGTTGAGTGCTTGCGTAATTTCTTCAGGTAAAAAATGTTCGCCGTACAGCGCCATCATTTGCCCAATCTTCACGATAGAGCCTTTGAGTTTGCCAATTTCAGCCACCAAGTAATCGGCTTGTTCTTTCATGGCTTTTTTTCGTTTACGTTCTTTTTCTTCTTCGCTTGAAAACATAGAGGTGGCATTCGAGGCTGCCCATCGTGTTCCTGCAAGTAAAGATGCCTTTGCGATGGATAAGCGTCGATCCATAGAGGAAGTCTTGAGTTGTTTAAGCTTATCGTTCTGATCTGACATTAAAATCAATCCTTAAATCAGCAATACGCAGGAAAATTAGATTGTAACGGATATTAGCGCGTCTTAACGTATTAAAAAAGTTCAACTTGCTGAACGACGAGTTTCCTCGTGAAAAAAGTATGAAAAACGGCTTAAAAGTACTTTTACATCCGATATTGCACTTTGGTTTCGGCTTTTTTCATCAATTGCGCTTTGTTGTCTTGGATAAATTTGAGAATCATCAATTTTACAGAATCGTGTAAAAAACCATGCGCATATCCCTTAACAATAATCACGCTGGGCAAACTAAAAAATAGATATTTGGCATCATCTAATGACGAATTTTCAAAAATGCCGTTTTCAATCAAAATTTGCTGAAAAAATTGTTTTTCAATCAAGACTGCTTCGGAGTGGTTGTCGTTCCAATAGCTTTGGCGCATGGCCATTAAATTATTGTGTTTGTAGCTCATAAGGCTGAACGATTCATCTATAAAATGAGTAATTCAATTATTGGGATGACGTCACATTTTTCAATGATTTTTCTGTATATATCATTGACTGGGCAATAAAAGCTGGGCGTTGACTATAGGATTTTGAGCCTGAATCTTGTAGCATCAATACAGCAATTTACGTTTCGCAAAATTATAAAATATTGAAGAATCACCGCGCATGCATCAAAAGGCGCTCAGGGGAAAACATGAAAGTTTGGGCAGTTACATTAATGGGGATGCTGGCTTTAGGTACAAGCCAAGTCTGGGCCAATGGTTTTTCACAGGCCTATATACAATGTATGAATAATACTTATGGGAGCATTGATAAATCACAAAAATGTATTCACAAAGAGCAGAAAGCTCAAGTTAAACGATTGAAAAAACATTATAAAGCCTACGTGAAGCGTAGCGCAGGCAATGCCAGTAATATTCAACAACAGCATCAACTTTGGGAAAACCGTGTAAAACAACGCTGTTATTTATCGACTCAAAGCGATTTTGCCGCATTACAACGTGCACAATGTGTTTTGCTGCAAACAGCAGAGCGCGCTGATTATTATCAAGGTCAGTTTGTGGGAATCAAATAAGTAAAACCATAGTAAATAAATTACTTGGAAACTGCTTAAACATTATAAAACCGAGCAAAACAAGGTATCATAAGGCGTTTTAAAATTTGACCTTGGAGCGCCTTAAGTGGATCGACCGACAATTAGCCCTGAACATTTGCAGGAAGCTGCTGAAAACCTATCAACCATTCGTGATTTTATTCGCTTTGGGGTTACAGCACTACGTCAATACGATGCACATTTAGGTCAAGGTACAGAAGATTATTTTGCAGAAAGTTCTGCATTGGTGTTACAAACTTTGTCTTTAGACTGGAATGCAGACCCAGAAATTTTAGATGCCAAACTTTTACCAAGCGAAGTGGCTGAGTTTTTAAGTCTGCTTGAACGCCGTATTAACGAAAAAGTACCAACTTCATATTTGTTGAATTTGGCTTATTTCTTTAATAAACCATTTTATGTAGATGAGCGTGTTTTGATTCCACGTTCACCTATTGCAGAACTAATTGAAAATCGTTTTGCGCCATATTGTCTAGATGAAAATGGTCAAATGCGTGAAGCAGATAATAATTTACCTGCTAATTCTGCACCAAAAACACCACAACGTATTTTAGATATGTGTACGGGTTCAGGGTGTATTGCGATTGCATTGGCTTATGCATTTCCAGACTCAGAAGTGGATGCAACCGATATTTCTAAAGAAGCCTTGGAAGTTGCTCAAATCAATACTGAGCATCACAACAAGCAGTATCAGATTGCTTTATTGGAATCGGACTTATTTGCCAAAATTCCAGCAGAAAATCAGTACGATTTAATCGTATCTAACCCACCGTATGTTGATGCCGAAGATATGGCAGATTTACCTGAAGAATTTCACCATGAACCTGAGTTGGCATTGGCAGCAGGGCAAGATGGCTTAGATTTAGTGCGCAAAATGCTGGCGCAGGCTGCAGATTACCTCACTGAAGATGGTCTGATTGTGATTGAGGTGGGCAATTCTGAATGGGCAATGAAGCAAAACTTCAATACGGTCGATTTACATTGGCTTAAATTCCAAAAAGGTGGATCAGGCATTTTTGCACTGACTGCAGCACAATGTCGTCAGTACCGCGATTTATTTATTCAATCTGTTCAAGCATAAGGAGTCGTTGGACATGGCAGGCAATAGTATTGGGCAACTCTTCCGTGTAACGACTTGTGGCGAATCTCATGGCGTAGGGCTTATGGCCATTGTAGATGGTGTGCCACCAGGCATTGAACTGTCTGCTGAAGATTTGCAAAAAGATTTAGACCGCCGTAAACCTGGTACATCTAAATTTGCGACACAACGTAAAGAACCCGATGAAGTAGAAATTATTTCAGGCGTGTTTGAAGGTAAAACTACGGGAACGTCGATTGGTTTATTAATTCGTAATACTGACCAGAAATCTAAAGATTATGGCAACATTGCGCAAACGTTCCGCCCTGGACATGCAGACTATACCTATACCCAAAAGTACGGTTTCCGTGATTATCGCGGTGGTGGTCGCTCTAGTGCGCGTGAAACAGCTATGCGCGTTGCTGCGGGAGCAATTGCTAAAAAATACCTGTTTGAAAAATTTGGTATTGTGATTCGTGGTCATGTAACGCAAATTGGTACAGAAAAAGCTGAAAAACTGGATTGGAATGAAGTAGCCAATAATCCATTCTTCTGTGGTGATGTAGATGCTGTGCCACGTTTTGAAGCTTTAGTAACATCTTTGCGTGAGCAAGGCACAAGCTGCGGTGCGAAGCTTGAAATTGTGGCAGAAAAAGTACCTGTGGGTTGGGGTGAACCTGTTTTTGACCGTTTAGATGCCGATATTGCACATGCCATGATGTCAATCAATGCTGTGAAAGGTGTAGAAATTGGTGATGGTTTTGCCGTGGCAGAACAGTTTGGACATGAAACTCGTGATGAGCTCACAACGGATGGTTTTTTGGCAAACCATGCAGGTGGTATTTTGGGTGGGATTTCAAGCGGGCAGGATATCCGTGTTGCAATAGCCTTAAAACCAACGGCGAGTATTACTACACCAGGTAAAACCATTAACCTAAACCGTGAAGACACAGACGTATTGACTAAAGGTCGCCATGACCCTTGCGTGGGCGTGCGCGCAACACCAATTGCAGAAGCAATGCTTGCGATTGTGTTAATGGATCATTTTATGCGTCATCGTGCACAAAATGCTGATGTGGTTGCACCGTTTGCACCTATTGAACCAAAATAACGGTCTGATCTAAGATTTTATTTTGAGTTTTAAAAAAAGCTAAACCAAATGGTTTAGCTTTTTTTATGCTGAAACATAGCCAGACATTCAATAAATAAAAAGAGCGCATATTGCGCTCTTTTCAAGGAATTTATTTACACCTCATTAAAGAAACCAAGTGTAATAACCCCAAATCATCAATGGCCAAGCCACAAATGGGCTAAATAACCATTTCCAAAACCAAAAGCGTGGAATAAAACCAACACCGTGTACAAAGCCACCTGAAATACCAATCATAATAAACATCATGGCACGGTGGCTATATTCACCGTTGGCATCCAGCATTGCTGCTGGATGAAGAAGCAGTACAGCTGCGAGTGGGAATGCCAATAAACATGAAATAACCATCGCAATCTTGTTCGGTTTTTGAACTGTTGTTTCAGCGTTCACTGCAGTGTCTGTCATCTAATTATTCCTCGTCAAGGTCTTGATGAGATTCAATATACAGGGCACTCAAGACACCTGCAAAGCATGCCATCAGAATACCGAGAATCCATGCAAAGTACCACATAATTTATTCTCCTTAGACACAGCCTTAGTAAAGGCTGTGTGAATTCTCTTTAATGTGCTTGTTGGTGATAACGCCCCACATTTTGTAGTAACACCAAGTGGTGTATAGCAAAATAATTGGTACGAAGATACATGCTGCAACAGTCATTACAGTTAATGTGTTTTTACTTGATACCGCATCCCACATGGTCAAGCTTGCAACTGGGTTGAGGCTTGATGGCATTAAGAATGGGAACAATGCAAAACCTGCAGTTAAAATCGCACCGATCACCGCTAAAGATGAACCTGTGAAACTTAAACCAGCTTTGTTTTTACCTGCTGCAAGAATAATCAAAATACCGCCCAAGATGCCCATAATTGGTGCAATCATGGTAATAGGGTACGCTGAGTAGTTGTTCATCCAACCTGGGTTTGCATTGGTTAAAACTTCTTTAGCCAATGGGTTTGCTACGCCGTTCGTGTCGTATGGAGTGACTAGGGTATAACCTTCGATACCACCGAAGTATAGCCATGCGCCTGCACCCAAGAAACACACAAGGAACACAATGCCCATGATTTGCGTTGCTTTTGCAGAGCGTGCACGTAAGTCACCATCGGTACGCAGCATTAACCATGCACCACCATGCGCGCAAAGCATAGACAAGCTGACTAAACCACACACTAAAGCGAATGGGTTTAATAATGCAAAGAAGCTGCCTGTATATGTTGAACGTACAGTTTCGTCTAGGGTAAATGGTACGCCAAGGAACATATTACCAAACGCAACACCGAACACTAATGCAGGAACTGCACCACCTACAGCCAAACCCCAGTCCCAAGATGTACGCCATTTGGTGTTTTCAAGTTTTGAGCGGTAGTCAAAACCAACTGGGCGCAGGAATAAGGCAAACAGAACTAAGAGTAGTGCCCAATACATGCCTGAGAATGCTGTTGCATATACCATTGGCCAAGCAGCAAATAACGCGCCACCCGCTGTAATGAACCAAACCTGGTTACCATCCCAGTGCGGTGCAATCGTGTTGATTGCAGCACGGCGTTCTTCGTCATTTTTACCTACAAATGGCATGATCGCCATTGAGCCCATGTCGAAGCCATCGGTGAGGGCAAAGCCAATGAGTAATACACCCACTAACACCCACCAAATGATTTTGAGTAATTCATATTCGATCATGCTTAAGCCTCCTCATTGGCTTTTTTCGCAGCTTCAATTTTCTCGAAGTGGTATTTACCAGTATGAAGCGAGCTTGGGCCTAGACGTGAGAATTTGATCATCAAGTACATTTCAATAATCAGCAAAACGGTATAGAACGCTGCCAATGCAATGATTGAGCCCCATACGTCGCCAGTGCTGAGTGAAGATGCAGACAAGTGTGTTGGAAGTACTTCACCAATTGTCCATGGTTGACGACCAACTTCTGCTACATACCAACCTGTTTGCGCTGCAATCCAAGGTAATGGTAATGAGAATAACGCAAATTTTAATAACCAAGGTTTGCTTTCTGCGTTGCGTTTAGCCACTGCAAAAGTTGCAAGTGCGAATAACAACAGCATTAAGAAACCAGAAGCTACCATGGCACGGAATGCCCAGAACAAACTTGGTACGTGTGGAATAGTATCCGCAGCAGCCATTTTAATTTGTTCGTCAGTCGCATCTACTACGTTTGGCGTGTATTTTTTCAACAATAAACCATAACCCAAATCGGTTTGAGTTTGCTCAAATGCAGCTTTAAGTTCAGGAGATTGGTCGCCCGCACGTAATTGCTCAAGTTGTTGATAAGCAACCATACCGTTACGAATACGAACTTCGTGGTTTGCGATCAGGTCTTTAATACCAGTCACTTCTTCGGTGATAGAACGCGTTGCAATAATCCCCATTACATAAGGAATTTTAACTGCGTAATCTGTCGTTTGCGTTTCTTCGTTTGGAATACCAAATAAAGTGAACGCTGCAGGAGCAGGGTGAGTATCCCATTCTGCTTCAATTGCTGCGAGTTTGGTTTTTTGAACATCACCTAATTCATAACCTGATTCATCACCAAGTAGAATTACAGATAAAGTAGAAGCTAAACCGAAAATTGCTGCAATAGCGAATGAACGACGCGCAAATGGCAAGTCTTGCTTTTTCAATAAGTAATAACTTGAAATCGCTAAAACGAAAATAGCACCCGTTACATAACCTGCAGAAACAGTGTGTACGAATTTAACTTGCGCAACAGGGTTAAAAATTAACGCCCCGAAGTCAACCAATTCCATACGCATGGTTTCGTAGTTAAAGGTAGAACCCACTGGGTTCTGCATCCAGCCGTTGGCAACTAAAATCCAGAGAGCGGACATATTAGAACCAAGCGCAACCAGCCACGTTACACATAAGTGCTGCACTTTGGAGAGGCGATCCCATCCAAAGAAGAATAAACCAATGAAGGTCGATTCTAAGAAGAAGGCCATTAAACCTTCAATTGCGAGTGGTGCACCAAAGATATCACCCACGTAGTGTGAGTAATACGCCCAGTTTGTACCAAACTGGAACTCCATGGTTAAACCAGTGGTTACCCCTAAGGCAAAGTTAATACCGAAGAGTTTTCCCCAGAATTTGGTCATGTCTTTATAAATTTCTTTACCAGAAATCACATACGTGGTTTCCATAATGGCAAGAATAAAAGCCAGACCTAAAGTCAGTGGAACAAAAATAAAGTGATACATCGCGGTCATTGCGAATTGGAACCGCGAGAGATCGACCACGCTTTCAGAAATCATCAACGTGTCTCCTTGATTGAGGAAGGACTGCCAGCAATACGCTCAGCAACTTGTGAATCAAAATTTTGAGGAATAGTTGGGGCATCAAACCAAATATTTTTGATGACCATTAACAGCACGACCTTAATTATTAAAATGATCGTGAGTTCACGAACTACTTTTCTATTTAAATCTTTAGGAACTAAGCTCACTTTTATAAGCCTATTTTTTAAACTGTGTTTTATATTATTAAACAAAAACATACAAAAAAAAATAGCTGGCACAGTTAAAATGCAAATATATTGTTAACTTATTATAAATCAATAGTTTGTTTTTGGGTGTTGCAGAGTAAATGGAGGAAAGTAATATTTTTTAAACTTGACAGAAACACTTGTAATTAATAATTCCAAATCTGACTAAAATACTTATATTTTAAAAAAGCAAATCATACTAAATTGCTATGAATAAAAATCAATCTAAAAATAGCAATAAATTAGAGATATTATCAGCTAATAATTATTCTCATTCTTTTGTTAAAGTTTAATGACGATTCCGCATATTTTTTTATTTCCCTACAATGTAGTGGTGCTTTGTCTTTGGCTTAGTCTAGGGTAAACAGCATTTTTTCATAATGATTTTGTGTAAATATTGTTCAGATCACATGAAATGTATCGTTTATAAACAAACAGATTGTGTTGAGTTTGAGTGAAAAATTTTAACTTTCTTAGGTCAGCAAGATTGGTTTTAAATCTTAAAAAATAACTTATTGATTGCTAAATAGGTTATTTGATGCCGAAATTTTTTTGGCAAGATAGTGAGATCTTTTTTTGCGCACAATAATAATTTGAGCTTGAAATTCAAGTTCACCAAATTCAGGTTCAACCTGCACATAATGCAGTTGCCCAAACTCATCACGTACACGTGCTTGTGCAGAAAAACCAGGACGGGCATTACCACTGGAAATTGTGGCTAAACGTCCGAGTAAATCGACTTGGCGCACGCTATATTTGGGCTTAATCACTTGGTCTAAACAGTGAATCATGAAGACTGTAAAAAAGATGGCAATAATAAACGCTGGAATAATAATGTAATAAGCAGGAACGAAATGTTGTTGTTGTGAGTAAATCAAAAACTGTAAAAAATATCCTGCAACACTGAAATTCATCAGTAAAAAAACAAAAATCAGTACTTTAGAAAATTTAACATCTAAAAGTGGCGATTCTGTAATTCGTTGTGAAAATGCACGTTTGAGCAACTGACTTGGGCGAAAATTAAAGTAATAACCAATCGTTTCGACAGTGCTGAGTAGCAATAAAACAACTAGGCTGAGATGAAAGGGCATTAAGTTCAAATCAGATAAAAACTCATGCATGCGCTAAACTCACGTGTTGAAATATTTATAGGTGATGTTATTAGATGCAGATCATTGATCTAACTCTGCTTAGAGAGCATAGATAAATGATCTGGTTTTGTATAGAGCTAAGATTTGGAACTTTTCGCTTCTTTCTGAAAGTTGCAAAAAAGTTAGTCGTTGATCAAGTAAATCCCACCATCTGAATGAACGCTGATCTCAACTTTCTCAAGTGATTGACCTAAACATGGGCCAGAAATACATTCACCTGTTTCAACTAAAAATAAAGCACCATGCGTTGAGCATTCAATATATTCTTGGTCACGGTCTAAGAATTGGTTTTCTAAAAATTCTAATTCCACTTGTAGGTGTGGGCAGACGTTTTGGTAAGCGTAATACATGCCATCACGTTGGGTGATAAAAATTGTGTCACCATTTGGCGTTTCGTAGGCACGTGCTTCACGCTCAGGAATGTCTTCCATCATACAAATTTTATTCATTATGCAGATTCCTTTTGAATGCTATGCAAAAGTTTAGCGTAATCTTCTACCGCAAGACGAGGGCCGAATTGAGAAACCACTTCACTTGAAATCAGAATGGCAAGTTGAGCTGCAGTTTGGAAACCTAAGCCTGCATTGAGTGCATACAGGAATGAACCTGCAAAGGCATCACCCGCACCGTTGGCATCAACAGCAGTGACTTGACGACCTGGTACAGAAAAAGCGTTGTTGCCATCATAAATTAGGGCACCTTGTGCGCTCATTGTAATGACAATGTATTTGCTTTTTTGTTTTAGTTGTTCTAATGCCGCTTCAGCCGTTTCCGTTCCTGTGTACATCATGGCTTCTTGCTGGTTACAGAAGATCAAATCCACACCATCATCTAGTAACTCATCCAAACCTTCACGCGCATATTGCACCATGGCAGGATCAGATAAAGTCAGTGCAATTTTAACCTGATTGGCTTTGGCAATTTCACGCGCTTGTTTTACCGCAGCACGTGCAGTATCACTAGTAGATAAATAACCTTCGATATAAAGCCATTTTGCTGTTTTAAGTGGCTCAAAATCAATTTGTGTAGCAGAAAGTTCTGCGGTAATGCCCAAGTAAGTGTGCATGGTACGTTCAGAGTCATCACTCACAAGTACCATACAGGTCCCTGTAACGCCTTCACTGACCGATTTGGTTGTGGTGTGAATACCTGCTTCATTTAAGCCTTTGAGGTAAATATCACCCAATTCATCGTTACCAACACGGCAGGCATAGAAGGCTTGACCACCTAAAGCACTAAATGCAACGGTGGTATTTGCGGCAGAACCACCCGAAGCTTGGCCTTTATGTCTTTGTGTTTTAATTAAGTTGTTGTATAAATTTGCTTGTGTTTCACCATCGGTTAATTGCATAGTACCTTTTTGCAAGCTATGTTGAATGAGAAAGTCATCCGAGACTTGAAATTCTTGGTCAATTAATGCATTACCAATTGCAAAAAGGTCAACAGTTGCCATGTCTTTAAATCACAGTCAAAATTAAAAACGCTAAGTTTACACCAATGCTCAGGATTGCTGTAGTTTCATGAATAAAATTCAGCTGAATGAATGTTATTGATGAAAAATAGGGGTTTAGCAGAGTTATCAGGAAGGTTAGATGAACATCGAAATTAAAGAAGCACAAGAGTTACCAACGCAAATTCAGACTTTGGCCAAACATGCTGCTCAAGAAGGCTTTGATTTTGTCCATCGTTTAATTGAAGAATGGGAAAGTGGTAAAAACCGCTTTAATCAGCCTGGTGAGTTTTTATTGTTTGTTTACGATGGTGATCAATTGGTTGCATGTGGTGGCTTAAACCAGCAATGGAATGAGCAAGATATTGAAAGTCGTATTGGACGTGTACGTCGTTTTTATGTTTTGCCAAATTATCGTAAACATGGCGTAGGCAAACAGCTCTTGCAACATTTAGAGAAAAAAGCACGTGCTAATTTTTCGGCGTTGTGTTTAAACACTGATACCAAATCGGCAGCGCATTTTTATCAAAAACAGAATTATGTGTATGTCGAAAATCATCCAAACTATAGTTATTTTAAATACCTGATCTAGTTTTGCTTCTGCTACAAGCAGTGTAGGCAGCATTTTGTTGATACTTTGCAAATTTCAATCAATTTAGTCGGGTTTTCAACGTGAATTATCTAAAGAACTAAAGCTATAATGGCTTTAGTTTTTTATTTGCTTATTTTTAGGAGATCACATGACTGTAGATGTCACTGAAACCATTTCCCAGACTGTACATCCTGCGTTTCAGTTGGTACGTCAACACCATGTTGAAGCCTTAGACATTTTAGTGTCTGAATATAAACATAAAGTTACAGGTGCGGTGCATTATCATTTGGCGACAGATCATGATGAAAATGTATTTTTAGTCGCATTTCGCACTCAGCCGATGGACTCCAAAGGTGAGGCACATATTTTAGAACATACTGCGTTGTGTGGTTCTGAAAAATTCCCTGTCCGTGACCCGTTCTTTTTAATGATTCGTCGTTCATTGAATACTTTTATGAACGCATTTACCGCGGCAGATTGGACAGCTTATCCATTTGCAACACAAAACAAAAAAGATTTCCAAAACCTGCTTGCGGTATATATGGATGCGGCTTTTGCAGCCAATTTAAATCCTCTCGATTTTGCTCAGGAAGGTATTCGTATTGAGTTGGAAAATGGTGAGCCTGTTTATAAAGGCGTGGTATTTAATGAAATGAAAGGTGCGATGAGTTCGCCATCCGATCAGCTTTATCACCAATTGGCTTATCATTTATTCCCTGAAACAACTTACCACTACAATTCAGGTGGCGACCCGAAAGATATTCCAGATTTAACCTATCAAGAATTGGTAGATTTTTATAAGTCACATTATCACCCAAGTAATGCGGTATTTATGACTTTTGGCAATACGCCTGCATACGATTTACAAGAACAGTTTGAACAGTTGGCTTTGGCGAAATTTGAACAGGGCGAAACGTTGTATTCGAAGCCTGAGCGTCGTTTAGCTGCGCCAGTGGCAGTGACTGAAAGTTATGCAGTCGATGCAGAAGAACTGAAAGATAAAACTTATCATGTTTTGGCGTGGTTATTGCCTGAAGCAAGCGATATTAAATTACGCTTAGGTATGCGTTTGGTTGAAGGTGTTTTACTTGAAAATTCTGCATCACCACTGCGTCATTATTTGGAAACTTGGGCGCATGCACAATCTACAGGGCCATTGACGG
Organism: Acinetobacter sp. YH12135; assembly: GCF_013418565.1. Lineage (NCBI taxonomy): Bacteria > Pseudomonadati > Pseudomonadota > Gammaproteobacteria > Moraxellales > Moraxellaceae > Acinetobacter > Acinetobacter sp. YH12135. Next base: position 113,195 of record NZ_VPBU01000004.1, on the reverse strand, counting down.
GCGTGGATGATTCCAACTTTGAAATGACCTTCTTCTGTGGTGTGCAAGGTTCTAACCCTGAACATGCAGCAGAATTTCAGGCGGGCGTTTTAAAAGTTTTACAAGACGTGGCTGCACAGCCTGTGGATACGGCATTGGTCGATGCAATTTTGCATCAAATTGAATTGCATCAGCGTGAAATTAATGGCGATGGTATGCCATACGGGTTGAGCTTGATTTTAAATGGTTTAAGCAGTGCAATTCACCACAATGACCCAATTCAGGTGTGGGATGTAGATACTGCGATTGAGCAAGTCAAAGAAGAACTTAAAGATCCAATGTGGTTATCACGGCTAATTCAGACGCATTTAATTGATAACCCGCACCGTGTTCAAATGACTTTGGTTCCAGATGCAGAAAAATCGGCCAAAGATGCTGCACTTGAAAAAGCACGTCTGGCTGAGATAGGCGCACAACTCACAGATGAGCAAAAAGCAGAAATCGTCGCGCAAACGGAAGCTTTAAAAGTCCGTCAAGATACGCCAGATGATTTGAATTTATTGCCAAAAGTTGGTTTGGAAGATGTGCCTGCAGCTTTGCATATTGTGCAGGGTGAGTTGCGTGAAATTATCAGTAACCGCATTGATTATCCTTTAAATTTATATCATGCAGGAACCAATGGAATTTACTATCAGCAAGTATTGATTCAAATTCCTGATGAAATTGTTCAATCGCCATATTTTAATTTGCTGTCTATTTTGATGGGCGAAGTGGGTGCAGGTGAATACGACTATTTAGAATTACAACAGCTACAAACCGCAGTCAGCGGTGGTTTGGGCATGGGCGCATCTTTACGCTCTAAAGTCGATGACAAAAATCAGATCAGTGCATGGCTCACTTTAACCACTAAGTCTTTGGTGAATAATCTTGAAGCCATCCGCTTGCTGAAACTGGCATTTGAGCAATTACGTTTTGATGAAAAAGACCGTATTATTGAGCTATTACAACAACGTAAAACCCGTTGGCAGTCGCGTTTGTCGGGTTCGGGGCATAGTTATGCCATGCAAATTGCAGGACGTCATCACAGTGCTTTGGCACAGCGCGATTACAACAACACAGGTTTGGGCGCATTAAATTGGTTGGCAGACTTGGTTGCTAAAATTGAAAAAGATGCAGCGGAATACGAGAAATTGATTGCTGAATTGCAATTGATTCACCATAAATTACTGCAAGCACCTAAGCAATTTTTGTTAGTATGTGAAGAACATCAATCCGATCGTTTGGTCGAAGAAGTTCAAGAAGTTTGGGATAAACTTATTGTTGCAGAAAATCCTGCTGCTTTAACTCAAGTTCCTGTAGATCATTCAACGCAAGATCAGGCATGGTTGATTCAAGCCAATGTGCAATTCTGTGCGGCTGCGTATCCTGCGGTGGAAGTGTCGCATCCTGATGCTGCACCTTTGATGGTATTGGCTGCATATTTGCGCAATGGTTTCTTACACAGCGCAATCCGTGAAAAAGGCGGTGCTTACGGTGGCGGTGCAAGCTACGATGGCAATGCATGTTCATTCCGTTTTTACAGTTATCGTGATCCACGCTTGGCAGAAACTTTCGCAGACTTTGAAGCGAGTATTGATTGGTTATTTAATGCAGAGCAATTGCCGCATCAACTAGAAGAAGCGATTTTAGGTTTAATTGCTAGTATGGATAAACCAGGTTCGCCTGCAGGTGAAGCGATTACTGCATGTTATGCATTATTGCACGCGCGTACACCCTCATTCCGCACAGTATTACGTGAGCGTTTATTGGCGGTGACTTTAGACGATTTAAAACGTGTTGCGGAGCAATATTTGCGTCAGCAGCAAGCATCTAAAGCCGTAGTCGCACCTGTGTCAAAACGTGAAGCATTGCTCGAACTTGGTTTTGAAATTAAACAAGTGAACTGATACGTGAAATAACAACGAAAACTTAGGGGGATTTATGAGCGCGTTCAAACTGTTTGAACGCACAGGACTGTCGCTGAGTGTTGCCGCACTCAGCACTGTGTTTGTGGCGAAAACCTATGCACAAGACCCAGCTAGCTTAGTTGCACCTGCAACACCTGAAGCCTGTGTGGCTTTAGAGTCAAATGCTGATCGTTTGGTGTGTTACGATGCTCTGTTTAAAATTCCTGAAGCAGAAAAAACAGCGCTGATTAGCGAACGTCAAGCCGCTCAGGCACTTGCACCTGAAACTGTGAAAGAAAAAATTGCAGTGGGTGTGAGTAATTTATTTTCATTTGATGTACCAAAGCTTGATCCGAATGTATCTTTACTGGATAAGCGCTGGGAGCTTTCACCCGATAGCAAATTAGGAACATGGAATTTACGTGCTTATCAACCTGTGTATTTGATGCCTACTTTTTGGACGTCCGATAAAAATGAACGTCCACAAAGCTTGAATGAGCAAAATACCGTTCCCGTGGGTAAGGAGCAAAACCTGACCTCAATGGAAACCAAATTTCAGCTGTCTTTAAAAACCAAAGCGGTAGAAAATCTGTTGGGTGATAACGGTGATGTGTGGCTAGGTTATACCCAGTCATCACGTTGGCAGGTTTATAATGGTGATGAGTCACGTCCATTTCGTGAAACCAATTATGAGCCTGAAGCCAGTTTGATGTTCCGCACCAACTATACACTTATGGGGCTGCATGGTCGTTTATTGGGTGTGACGTTGAACCATCAATCCAATGGTCGTTCTGATCCATTATCACGCAGTTGGAATCGGGTGATTTTTAATTTAGGTTTTGAAAAAGACAATTTTGCCTTGATGTTACGTCCGTGGTATCGCATTGAAGAAGACCGCGCTGATGACAACAACCCAGATATTAAAAATTATATCGGGCGTGGCGATATGTTGGCATTTTATCGCTGGAAAGAGCATGACTTTTCTTTGATGCTTCGTCATAGCTTAAAAGGCGGTGATGACGCGCACGGTGCAGCACAGTTTGACTGGGTTTTCCCAATCAGTGGAAAATTACGCGGTCATTTCCAATTGTTTGATGGTTATGGTGAAAGCCTGATTGATTATAACCACCGCGCCACCTATGTTGGTTTGGGTGTGTCTTTAATGAATTGGTTTTAAGTAGATTAAGATTGATTTCTCATTATTACTCGCTGAATATAAAACGCCAATTTTGAAGATTGGCGTTTGTTTTTGAAGTCGGATCGTATCCAGCTTTTATCCAACTTGAATATCTGCGGTTGGATGTTTAAGTCGGCTTTTTTGTGGTGTGGCGATTAAATAAGCCAAAGTCAGCGGCCCTAAACGACCTGCAAACATCAACAACATTAAAATAATTAAGCTGGCAGGTTGTAATTCACCTGTAACACCACGGGATAAACCCACCGTGCACGCTGCAGATACAGCCTCAAACAACAGGTCTAAAAAATTCAGTTTCGGTTCAAGGGCAAGTAAGCTAAACAAACCGAGGCAAATTAACATACCTGTGATGCTGATCACCGCCAAAGCTTTAAAGGTGGTACGTTCAGGTACAGCATGATTAAACACACGCACCTCATCTGAACGTCTTAAAAAACTGATCACACTTAAAATGACAATAATAAATGTGCCAACTTTAATACCGCCTGCGGTACTGAGCGAACCACCACCAATAAACATCAGAAGCATGGTGAGCAAGGTCGAGCTATTTTGCATACTTGCGACATCTAGACTATTAAAGCCTGATGAGCGAGGAACGGTAGCGTGAAACCATGCATTGAGGGCTTGATCGCCAATACTCATGGCTGCAAGGGTATGTGGATTATTGGCTTCAATCGCCCAAATCAGCAGAAAGGCCACAAAGTTTAAACCAGCAATGGTCGATAAAATCAGCTTGCTATTGGGTGAGAGTTTTTTCCAGCGTTTGGCACGTTTAATATCCATGAGTACCACAAAACCAATACCGCCAATGATATACAGCATACTAATAGTTAAGGTAATCAGGTATTGATCTGCAAAACTCATTAAGCTATTGGGAAATAATGAAAATCCACCATTGTTAAAGGCTGAAACACTATAGAAAGCCGCATAGAAAAATGCATCGCTAAATGGATAATCCTGCATCCATGCCAAGGTTAAAATAACCGTGCCAATCCCTTCAAAAAACAATGAGTAGAGCAACACGCTTTTAATGGTCATCGACACTTTAGACAGGTTGGTTTGCCCAATGGTGTCTTGCGCCATGATTTGTTGTTTTAAACCAATTTTGGATGACAAACTTAAAACCGCTAAAATCGCAAAAGTCATAAAACCTAAGCCACCACATTGTAACAACAACATAATGACCATTTGCCCAAATACGGTATAAGCATCGCCAATATTCACTACAGACAATCCAGTGATCGTCACTGCAGATGTAGCAGTAAATAAGGCATTAATCCAACTCATCTCGCCATGATGGGAAATGGGCAGTTTCAGCAAGATTGTGCCAATGCTAATAAAGCTTAAAAAGCCCAGTGCCAAAAGACTGGGTGGGCTTAAATTGACAGTTTTGATTGGTTGTTTCGCTGTTTTTTTCATTCTGACTTAAATTGTTTAGATAAGCGTTTTAATGGTTCAAGTTGTCCTTCAACCACCAAAATATCATCTGTTTGTAGCATTAAATTGGATTCAAGCGTATAGAAAATCGTTTCGGCACGTTTAAACAGTAAAAGTTTAACTTCGGGTGCATGTGACATCAGACTATGAATGCGCGTGCCATGCAAGTTGTCTTTAATTTTTACTTTTACAATATAGTGGTTGTCGTTTAGGCTCATATAACGACTCACCATCGGATAACTCAGCGATTGCGCGATGCGAACGCCCATATCTTCTTCAGGGTGAATAATTTTACTTACGCCCAAATGGGTCAAAATCATGGTGTGCGCTTTACTTTTGGCTTTAACGTAAATTTTAGAAATACCCAAATTCTTTAAATTTAAGACACACAAAATACTGGCTTCAATATCTTCACCAATGGCGACCACCACTGCATCACAATTTTGAATATTCAGTTCTTCCAAAACGTGTTCATCGGTTGCATCGGCAATCACCGCATGGGTAATTTGATCGGCAATGTTTTCTACAAACTTTTTATTGCTATCAATCCCAATGACATCATGGTTGAGTTTGACCAATTGTGTCGCCACAGTTGCACCAAAGCTACCTAAACCAATGACAGCAAATTGTGCCATAGCATCATCCTGAAAAATTATATTATTCTTCCAATATTCTAAAATATTTTAGGGCTCTATACTGTAGCAATATGACTAAAAAACCGCTGAAATCAGCGGTTTTTTGCACTTATTGAGATGTGTGATCGGTTATTTTAAGAAACGCTGATAACCCAAGTTATTAGTAATCTCTTGGTATGGATAAGTGATCTTTTCCAAAGTTTCAATTAAACCATCTGGGTTCTGTTTGGCATCCGAAGCTTCTAAACCGACCAATACACGACCTTCCGCTGCACCGTGGTTACGGTAATGGAACAGGGTGATGTTATGGGTTGGGCCTAAGCGCTCCAAGAAAGTCAGTAATGCACCCGGACGCTCTGGAAATTCCACACGGAATAGACGTTCATTTTCAATATCGGCATGACCACCGACCAAATAACGAATGTGTAGTTTTGCTACTTCATCATCCGACAAATCATCAACATCGTACTGGGTTTTGAGTAACTCATAAATATCGTGGCGTTCTTTTTCACCAGATTTTAAGCTGATGCCGACAAAGACTTGTGCAGCAGTAGCATCGCTGGCGCGGTAGTTAAACTCGGTGATATTACGACCTTGCAGCGCACGGCAGAAGTTAAGGAACGCACCTTTTTCTTCTGGAATGGTCACGGCAAAAATTGCTTCTTTATGTTCACCGAGTTCAGTACGTTCCGCAATATAGCGTAAACGGTCAAAGTTCATGTTTGCGCCACAGACAATTGACACAATATTTTTATTTTGCAATTGGTGTTGCTCGACATATTTTTTGATGCCTGCCAAAGCCATTGCACCTGAAGGTTCTACAATGCTGCGGTTTTCATCAAAGGTGTCTTTAATTGCCGCACAGATTTCATCGGTATTCACCAAAACTACATCGCGCTCAACAATTGGGCCTGATTGATCTGATTTTTGTAGTTGTAAAACTTCAAACGGTTTCTCACCAATTTGTGCGACAGCAGTACCATCGGCAAATAAACCCACTTGCGGCAAAATAACCCGTTCATTGGCTTCAAAAGCCGCTTTTAAGCAAGCCGATTCATCATATTCTACAGGAATGACTTTGACATGCGGTGCGACATCGCCCAAGTAGGCTGCAACACCTGCAATTAAACCGCCACCACCAACAGCAACGAAAACATATTCGACATCGCGCCATTGACGCAAAATTTCGTTGGCAATCGTACCTTGACCTGCCATGACCAATTCATCGTCATACGGTGGAATAAAAGTCATGCCTTCATCTTGGGCACGTTGAATTGCATATTTGTTGGCAACATCAAATGAGTCACCATGTAATACCACTTCGCCACCCAAGCGTTTTACCGCTTGTACTTTAATATCTGGCGTGGTTTTAGGCATAACGATAATGGCGCGAATGCCCAGTTTTTGCCCAGACAATGCTACACCTTGCGCATGGTTGCCTGCAGAGGCAGTAATTACACCACGTTCAAGTTGGTCTTTGGGTAATTGGCTAATACGGTTATACGCACCACGCAATTTAAAAGAGAATACAGGTTGTAAGTCTTCACGTTTAAAGCGAATGTTATTGTTCAGTTTTTCACTAATTCGTGGCGCTGCGTCGAGTGGGGTTTCGATTGCAACATCGTAGACCGTTGCTTGTAAAATTTGTCGAACCAAACGAGACAGCATGTTAATCTTCCATCTAACAGTTTAAAATAGGGGGTTATTGTAACAAACCCCTGCACATTTGCGCTGTAAAATCGGCAACAAATGTCAAAAATAGTTGAGTGAAGTCATGAGTCTGTATGCTACCCAAGATGAAAAGAAGCAAGCGGCTGCCAAAGCAGCATTAAAACATTTGCCTAAAGGCGGGATTTTGGGGGTAGGTACAGGCAGTACAGTGAATTTCCTGATTGATTTATTGCCTGAATTACAATTAGAAGCAGCTGTGGCAAGTTCTGAAGCGACTGCGGAGCGCTTAAAGAAACTTGGTATTGAAGTGGTCGATATGAACTCTGTGGGCAGTTTAGATGCTTATGTTGATGGTGCAGATGAAATTGACCGTCACATGCACATGATTAAAGGCGGCGGCGCAGCGTTGACCCGTGAAAAAATTGTGGCTTCTATTGCACGTAAGTTTATCTGTATTGTCGATGATTCAAAATGGGTAGAGCAGTTAGGACGTGAGTTTGCATTGCCAATCGAGGTCATTCCAATGGCTCGTTCTGCGGTAGCACGTAAAATTGTGGCTTTAGGTGGCGATCCTGCTTACCGTGAAGGTGTGGTAACTGATAACGGTAACGTGATTTTAGATATTTATAATTTAAATATTTTAAATGCGTTGGAATTAGAAAAAACCTTGAATGATATTCCGGGTGTTGTGACCAATGGTATTTTTGCCATCAATAAAGCAGATATTGCAATTGTAGCGACCAATAACGGCATTGAAGAACGTACTGCGGTTTAATTCGTCTCCCAAGTCCCTTGTTTTTAATGGGGGGCTTTTCTTCCTCCTTTATTAAAGGAGGGGTCGGGGAGGATTTAATAAAAGAACAACAATGACATTATCCGACTTACCTGAAATTCAAATCACACCACATGCAAAAGCAACACGTTTACGTTTGCGTGTCGAGCCGCATCAAATTCGCTTAACTGTACCGAAATATTGTACTCAGCGACAAATTCAGGATTTTTTGCAACAATCTGAACAGTGGATGATTGAAACTTGGCATAAACAGCAAGCACAGCAAGGACTTGTGCAGCGTGAATTGCCAAATCAGTTATCACTTTTTAATTTGCCTGAGCCTTTAAATATTCATTATCAAACACAAAAACACAGTTTTATTTTAGATTTAAAACAGCATTGTCTTTGGGTCAGTGACCGTCAACCTGCAGCATATTTAAAAGCCTTTGTTATTGCTTATGCCAAACAAATGTTGCCGATGTATTTGCAAACAGTCAGCCGTGAAATTGCTTTGCCATTTAAACAGTGCGCAATTCGTCAACCGAAAACCCGTTGGGGCAGTTGCAGTACGCAACAGCATATTATGCTCAATAGCGCCTTGGTGTTGTTTCCTGAACAAATTGTGCGATATGTTGCTGTGCATGAGTTGGCGCATACACGACATTTTGATCATAGTCCTGCATTTTGGGTTGAAGTACAACGGCATGATGCGCACTATTTGCAGCATCGCAAGCAGTTAAAAACAACGTCTTTGCCTTGGTGGTGGTATCAATAAAAAAGCCAACACCCACATGATAAGACTACAATGCAAAGGTGTTGCACGTATTGACTACAATCCAAATCATCTTTTATAAAATCAACAGAATAAAGAAAAGCCCCAAAACCCTAGTAAAACAGTTCAGAAAACCAAAACTTCCTGTCATACTATAGCGTTAGCTTAAACATGCTTTTGAATTGAGGTAATGCACGTGATTTCAGTTGGTATTGTCGGTGGTACAGGTTATACAGGCGTTGAATTATTGCGTCTTTTGCTACGACACCCAAATGTGAAAGTAAATGTACTGACTTCACGTACAGAAGCGGGTCGCCGTGTAGATGATATGTTCCCAAGCCTGCGTGGACACACAGACCTGTGCTACTCAGATTTAAACATCGAAGAATTAAAACAGTGTGATGTGGTGTTCTTTGCTACACCGCACGGCGTTGCAATGCAACATGCTGCGGAGCTTGTTGCAGCCAACACCAAAGTGGTCGATTTAGCAGCAGACTTCCGTTTGCAAGATTTAGCACAGTTTGAAAAATGGTATGGCATGCAACATGCTTGCCCAGACATTTTAAAAGATTCAGTTTATGGCTTGTCTGAACTCAACCGGGAACAAATTAAACAAGCACAGGTGATTGGTAACCCAGGGTGTTATCCAACCACAGTGCAACTTGGTTTAGCGCCATTATTTAAACAAGCTGAAGCTTTAGTGAAACCTGAAAGTATTATTATTGATGCAAAATCGGGTGTATCTGGTGCAGGGCGTAAAGCCAGTTTGGGCATGATTTACTCTGAAAATGCCGACAACTTTAAGGCTTATGGCGTTGCGGGGCATCGTCATCATCCAGAAATTGTAGAAGCATTGGAAAATATTTCGGGTCAAAAAGATGTGTTTAATCACATTGTGTTTGTACCGCATTTAGTACCTATGATTCGCGGTATGCTCAGCACCATTTATGTAGATTTAACTGATGCAGGTGATGCAGCAGATTTACAAAGCCTGTATGAGCAGTTTTATGCCAATGAACAGTTTGTAGATGTCATGCCAGCCAACAGTTCACCAGAAACACGCTCAGTACGTGGCGCTAACCAGTTGCGTATCGCATTGTATAAGCCACAACCGAAAAAATTAGTACTTTTGGTGGCACAAGATAACTTGGTGAAAGGTGCAGCAGGGCAAGCAGTACAAAATATGAACCTCATGTTTGGTTTTGCAGAACATGCAGGACTTGAGGTGATTGGTTTATTACCATAAGAACACGTTTTTCAACTTCACACACATTTAGATTTCGATTTAAATGTGTGCTTTGAATGAATCAAAACAAGAGATGACGATGCATAACACCGATACAGAAACCACGTCACAGTCGAATTCAAGCATGACACCCTCATCTACACCGCCAGAAAAAAAGCCATTTCTTGAAAGCAATGCGCCTTTGGCAATTGGTGCTGCCATTTTAATTTTAGGTAGTGGCTTTTTGGGCTATTCAGTCGGGCATCGTCAGGGCTTAACTGTGGTTGGTTACGATGCCGATGCAGAACAACTGGTTGAAGTGGTGCAAGAACAAAAAACGCGTTTGGAAAGTCTGAATAAGAGCTTAAATGCTGCGGTTCAAGAACGCGATGTTGCGGTCAGTAACTCCAATGATTTGTATCAAGCTTTCACTCAAGCAACTGAAGATAAGCAACGTACTGAAGGCATGAGTGCGATTTATCGTGAAGTTTTGCGTCAACGTGGTGGTTTAAGCCTGACCGTGCAAAATCTTGGGGTGAAACCATTACCAGACAATGCTTATGAATATCAGGTCGATTTGGTACAAGTGAGTCCAAACAAGCGACGTGCAAGTGGTACGGTAGAACTGCGTTTAATTCAAGGCACAGAAGTGCTGGTTGTTCCGATGGAAGACAGCAATTTTAATTTTGATAATTATGAGCGTTTAACAGGGCGCTGGAGCATGCCTAAAGGCTTTAATCCAGACTTTATTGAAGTCCGTTTAAATGGCGCAACTCCTGTGATTAAACGCTTCAGTTGGAGCAAAGGCAAAGCCGTGGAGGCAGATTCTGCCTTTATTTCTGAAATTCCACAAGCAGAAGCTAGCGCTCAATAATGTGTGATATGTAAAACTTATGCGAACCCAAAAAAGATCCATCTGTTTAAATGAAATTAAAACCACTTTTCATCAATCTGGCTATGTCGATTGGCATTTAACCCCGCGTTTAAGTGTGGATGATGCAGGACATGAAGATGATGGTGATATTGCGGTACAAACTGCGCCGCCACAATTAAAACGCCCACCTTTATATGTTGTCGTTTTAATGAACGATGATTACACCCCAATGGACTTTGTAATTGAAATTTTACAACAATACTTTGCAATGAATCTTGACCAAGCGACTCAAGTAATGCTAACTGTACACTATGAAGGAAAAGGTGTCGCAGGGGTCTATCCGCGGGATATTGCGGAAACGAAAGCGAACCAAGTCAATAATTACGCTCGATCACAAGGTCATCCATTACTTTGTCAGATTGAGCCTAAAGATTAAGGGGGTTACATGCTCAGTCGTCAATTAGAAGTATCACTACGTTTGGCTGTTAGCATGGCTCGTCAAAAGAGACACGAGTTTCTAACGGTTGAACATTTATTATTGGCTTTATTAGACAATGATTCGGCAGTCAATGCACTCAAGGCGTGTGGTGCAGATGTTATTGTGCTGCGTAAAGAACTCGAAGAATATGTAGAACAACATACCCCTAAACTTGCTGAAAATAACGATCAGGCACCGCACCCGACCGAAAGTTTTGACCGCATTTTGCAGCGTGGTATTTTTCATGTGCAATCTAGCGGTGGTGACCGTACGGTTGAAGGCGCAGATATTTTAGTGGCAATGTACTCTGAACGTGATTCATTTGCCGTGTATCTACTCAAGCGTCATCAAATTAACCGTTTGACCTTAACGCAATACTTATCGCACGGTACACGTAAAGACGAAACGCAAGCGGAAGAAGAGGTTGAAGAATTAGATAGCGAAAGTTCAAGCTCTGCCAATGCTGGCCCGTTAGAGCTTTACACGCTAAATTTGAATACTGAAGCGCAAAAGGGTAAAACCGATCCGTTAATTGGGCGTGAAAAAGAAATTGAGCGTGCTGCACAAATTCTATGCCGTCGTCGTAAGAACAACCCATTGTTGGTGGGTGATCCAGGCGTGGGTAAAACCTCTATTGCCGAAGGTCTGGCGTGGCTGATTGTGAATGGTAAAGCGCCAAAACCACTCGAAAATGCCGAAGTATATAGTTTGGATATCGGTGCGTTGGTAGCGGGTACAAAATACCGTGGTGACTTTGAAAAGCGTTTAAAACAACTGTTAAATGCCTTGAAAAAGAAACCTGATGCCATTTTATTTATTGACGAAATCCACATGATTATTGGTGCAGGCTCAAGCATGGGTAGCACGATGGATGCATCAAATTTAATTAAACCTGCGTTGGCAAATGGTACTTTGCGTTGCATTGGCTCGACGACATTCCAAGAATATCGTCAGGTATTTGAAAAAGACCATGCACTTTCACGCCGTTTCCAAAAAATTGATGTGAATGAGCCTTCAATTTCAGAAACGATTGATATTTTACGTGGTTTAAAATCGAAATTTGAAGAATTTCACCATGTTAAATATGATGATAAAGCATTGGTGTCTGCGGTAGAGTTATCGGCCAAATTTATCAATGACCGTTTCTTGCCAGACAAAGCCATTGATGTGATTGATGAAGCAGGTGCGCAGCGCCGTTTAAGAGCTGAGCAAGATGATACTTTAATCACAGTAGAAAACATTGAAGATATCGTCTCTAAAATTGCACGTATTCCACCTAAAACCGTATCGAAAGATGACAAGACTGTACTTGAACATCTTGAGCGTGATTTAAAACGTGTGGTCTTTGGTCAAGATGAAGCTATTGAAGCGTTAGCATCAGCAATTAAACTGTCACGTGCTGGTTTAAAAACACCAGACAAACCAGTGGGTAGTTTTGTATTTGCTGGCCCGACAGGCGTTGGTAAAACCGAAGTTACCAAGCAGTTGGCAAAACTGTTGGGTGTGGAATTGGTTCGCTTTGATATGTCTGAGTACATGGAGCGCCATGCCGTTTCACGTTTAATTGGTGCACCTCCAGGCTATGTCGGTTTTGATCAGGGTGGCTTACTCACCGATGCGATTCATAAAAATCCGCATTGTGTGTTGTTGTTGGATGAAATTGAAAAAGCGCATCCTGATGTATTTAACCTATTGCTGCAAATTATGGATCATGGTTCATTGACCGATAATAATGGTCGTAAATCAGACTTCCGTAATGTGATTTTGGTTCTGACCACTAATATTGGTGCGGAAAGTATTTCCCGCGTGAGCATTGGTTTCATGGATCAAGACAACAGTAATGACAACCAAGAAGCGATGAAAAAAGCCTTCTCGCCAGAATTCCGTAACCGTTTAGATGGTGTGATTCAATTTAAAGCTTTACCTACTACAGTAATTGAAAATGTAGTGGATAAATTCTTGACTGAATTACAAGCGCAGTTGGATGATAAAAAAGTCATTCTTGAGGTTGATCAAGATGCGCGTGAATGGATGGCTGAGCATGGATATGATCGCTTAATGGGCGCACGTCCAATGCAACGTCTGATTCAGGAACACTTGAAAAAGCCATTGGCAGAAATGATTCTGTTTGGTGAACTTGCAGAACAGGGCGGTAATGTGGCTGTTTCTGTGAAGAAAGAGAACGGTAAGGCAGTCGGTTTGAAACTTGAAGTCTTTGAAGATCAAACGGCTGAACCAGCCTAATCAATCCTTATTTGAATTTTGAAAATAACCCATGTTGAACATGGGTTATTTTTTATGAATTCGCAGATACGTGAACTTGAATCGTTACTGCTAAAAGAGAGACCACACAGGATTTATGGATTTTCAGATCACTAAAATTGCCAGCACAACGTTCTTGTTTTTTGTTACGGCAGTTATGGAAATATTAGGCTGTTATTTTCCTTATTTGATTTTAAATCAGGGGAAATCACAGTGGTTATGGCTGCCAACAATTTTAGCCTTAGCGGCTTTTGTGTGGTTATTGACTCTACATCCTGCGGCATCGGGGCGAATTTATGCGGCTTATGGTGGTATTTATATTTGTACAGCCTTGATTTGGTTAAAGTATGTAGATCAAGTCAATTTAACACGTTGGGATATGTTCGGTGGAATGATAGTAGTTTTAGGCGCATTGATCATTATTTTACAACCGCAAGGTTTAATACGTTAGGTTATATTTGGGTTTACGCATTAAACCTTAGGCATTAAATCTTAAAGCTGAGGTTGTTTTAGTTTTAAATACAGTTCAGTCTGCTTTAAATTGGCACTCGCTATTTGCCAATTGCACATTAAACTGGGTTTTTTCTGCACTGAGTTTTAAGTTCAATACATAGGGATTTACCCGTTGGAACTGATGCTCAAAAATAGATTCACAATTATGAATTAAGTTTTGTTTAATCATATTTTTGACATTGTTATAACCCGTACTTTCTACAAACTGCGTGAAGTCAGGTGAAATAATCATGCCACGAATATTGATTTGTTTGTCTGTCGCCGTACTTTGTTCAATCACTGTATTTTGATCGACCTGATAAGGCATAGTACGAGAATCTTCATCACTAATGACATCTAAAATTTCATTTAAAGCGACGATATTTTGAATTTTATAATCTGCACTTAGAATCTTTTGTTGGACTAAATATTGATCTAATTCACTGGCTTTGGCATAGAGTGAAGCACTCGCGATCAGTGTAGTAGTGCACAGCGTAATTGTGGCAAGTGTTTTATCAATCATATTGTTTATCTAGGCTCTTTTAGAAATTTTAGAAAAATAGACCATAACTCAAGATTATAGCGAGCCAAATAAAAAAACAGCACCTTTTGGTGCTGTTTGTAACAAAACTCATCAAAGTTTTGCGAATATTTAAGACGGGTTTTAAAGCTTAGTCTTTTTTAAGATTTTCATTCAATAAAAACTCAACCAATGCTTTTTGAGCATGTAAGCGATTTTCTGCTTCATCCCACACTACAGCATTTTTGTGATCGAGCATATTTTCAGAAATTTCTTCACCACGGTGCGCAGGTAAGCAGTGCATAAATAAACAATCAGGATGTGCTAAATCCATCAGGCGTTCATTCACTTGATAGTCTGCAAACGCTTTTTCACGAATTTTTTGTTCTTCTTCCTGTCCCATGCTTGCCCAAACATCGGTCACAATCAGATCAGCATTCACTGCTGCATCCTCAGCAGAATCGACCAATTCTACGCAGTGTGCAAATTCAGACAGGAAGCGCTGTTCTGGCTCATAACCTTTCGGTGTCGCAATTTTTAAATTAAAGCCCCACATGTGTGCTGCTTCAATATATGAGTTACACATATTGTTGCCATCACCAATCCACGCCACAGTTTTACCTTCAATTGAACCACGGTGTTCAACATAGGTTTGCATGTCTGCAAGGAGTTGGCATGGGTGATGATCGTCAGTTAAGGCATTGATCACAGGAACTTTAGAGTAAGAAGCAAAGCGTTCTACAATGTCGTGACCAAAGGTACGAATCATCACAATGTCAAGCATACTTGAAATGACGCGTGCAGAATCTTCAATTGGCTCACCGCGACCTAATTGTGTGTCACGTGATGATAAGAAGATCGCGCTACCACCAAACTGACTCATGCCAGCTTCAAACGATACACGGGTTCGGGTGCTGGATTTTTCAAAAATCATACCCATGACTTTGCCAGGAAAAGGCTGGAAAACTTCATTGTTATGCTGTTTACGCTTGAGCTCAATGGCGCGTTGCAAAATTTGATTCAGTTCTAAAGTCGATAAATCGCGTAATGTTAGAAAGTGACGTAGAGCCATTCGTTACTCCACAATAATTGCTGAATGAGAAAAAACAACAATTAGTTGTTGGTTGGTTAAGTGAAAAAGGGAATCGGCTAATATACTATAGGATGCAGAAATTGCAAAAAATCTAAGCTTTTTGATGAGCGTCTAGAAAGCGATCTACACAATAACTTACATAATTGGTTGTTTCTTGTTCTGTTTCTTGTTTTGGAATACCCATGATGATACGCCATTCAAAATTTCTTAAAATACCGAAATACAGTTGTGCAGAATAAATAGGCTGTTCACAGCAAATTAAACCTTGCTGACTGGCATGTTCCAATACTTTGGCAATACAAAGTTGCACATGCAAAGGGCCGCGCTCATGTATGTGTAAGGCAATATCAGGATTGCGCTGACTTTGCTCTAATACCAGACGCATAAAGGCTGCATTTTCTGGTTCCAAAATATGATGATAAAAATTCAATAAGGTTTGAATCAAATAACCACGTAAATTTGAATCAATTTGTTCAAAGGGAATGTGAATATCCTGAAAAAATTTATCACGGCGATAATCACAAATAGCTTTGAATAACCCTTCTTTATTGCCAAAGTATTTATAGATCGACGCTTTAGAACCGCCTGCGTGTTGCACAATATCATCTAAGGATACGGCATCGTAACCACGCTCTAAAAATAGCTCAGTTGCACTGACTAATAACGCTACACATCGCTCATGACCACGCTTGGTTGGTGGTATATCTTTACCTAAAGGAGCGAAATGGGCGAGTTCGTGCATGTTGAGTAAAAAATCATCAATTAAATAGAAGGGAGATTGTCATTATAACAAATATATGTACAGCGTGCTGTGTCGAAGTGTACTTGCACATGGCATGATTTGAGCTGAAAAAGCCATATTTTTAGAAAATAGTTTAAATTTTGCTTATTTAGTGTACTAAAAAGCTGTGTTTATCAAAAATAAAGAATAACCAACATCACGAAAATTTATTGTGCAATAAATTTGAAAATTATTTGACTAAAGTTTTAGAGTATAGATTCTAAAAAGCCATGGCGTGATCTCGCATTCTCGATATACTCGAATCTCGAAAAATATAGTAAGAAAAGCGGAAAGGAAGATGACAGAACAAACATCTGCGGGCTTAAGATTCAGACAAGCCTTGGAAGTCGAAAAGCCATTACAAATTATCGGCACGGTAAATGCTTATGCTGCCATGATGGCAAAACAAGTGGGCTATAAAGCCATTTATTTATCTGGTGCAGGTGTTGCCAACTATTCTTACGGTTTACCTGACTTGGGCATGACCAGTTTAGACAACGTCTTGGAAGATGTACGTCGTATTACTGAGCGTGTTGATACACCATTATTGGTGGATATTGACACAGGTTGGGGCGGTGCATTCAATATTGCCCGCAGTATTAAACAAATGATTGCTGCGGGTGCTGCTGCAGTTCATATTGAAGATCAGGTTGCACAAAAGCGTTGTGGACATCGTCCAAACAAAGAAATTGTAACCCAGCAAGAAATGGTTGATCGTATTAAAGCGGCTGTTGATGCGAAAACCGATTCAAACTTTGTAGTCATGGCACGTACTGATGCCTTGCAAAAAGAAGGTTTACAGGCGGTTATTGACCGTGCTTGCGCATGTGTGGAAGCGGGTGCAGATGCAATTTTTGCAGAAGCTATGACTGATATTACCATGTATAAAACTGTATGTGATGCCGTAGGTGTACCTGTATTGGCAAACATTACCGAGTTTGGTGATACCCCTTATTACACCACTGAAGAATTGGCTGAGCAGGGCATTCGCATGGTGTTGTATCCACTTTCACCAACTCGTGCTATGCAAAAAGCAGCACTTGAAGTGATGCAATCCATTCGTAAAGATGGCACGCAAGTGAATGTCTTAGACAAAATGCAACAACGTAAAGAATTATACGAATTCCTTGATTATCATACTTTTGAAAATACATTAGACAAGCTGTTCAAACAGGAGAATTAAAAAAATGGCTGAAGGAAAAGTACTCACAGGCGCAGGATTGCGTGGACAAGTGGCAGGTAAAACCTCACTCTCAACTGTTGGTAAAAGTGGCGCAGGCTTAACTTACCGTGGTTATGATGTGCAAGACTTGGCAGAAAACTGTCAGTTTGAAGAAGTTGCATACTTGATTTTCTTTGGTGAATTGCCGACTTCAGAGCAATTGGCTGCCTATAAAGCAAAATTGAAATCTTTACGTGCATTGCCTCAAGCACTCAAAGAAGTGCTTGAGCGTATTCCTGCAGATTCACACCCAATGGATGTGATGCGTACAGGTGTTTCAATGCTAGGTAACTTAGAAACCGAACAGTCATTTGAACAGCAACAAGATGTAGCAGACCGCATCTTGGCGACTTTGCCAGCTATTATTTGCTACTGGTATCGTTATAGCCACGATGGCGTGCGTATTGAAGAAAATACGGATGATGATTCAATTGGCGCACAATTCCTGCATTTATTACGTGGTGAAAAACCAAATGAATTGCATGAACAAGTCATGAATGTGTCATTAATTTTGTATGCAGAGCATGAGTTCAACGCATCAACATTTACAGCACGTGTTTGCGCATCAACTTTGTCTGACATGCATTCATGTATTACAGGCGCGATTGGTTCATTACGTGGCCCATTACACGGTGGCGCGAATGAAGCAGCGATGGAAATGATTGAAAATTGGACATCGCCAGAAGAAGCTGAACGTGAAATGCTAGGCAAGTTGGAACGTAAAGAAAAGATCATGGGCTTTGGTCATGCGATTTATAAAGACAATGATCCACGTAACGGCATCATCAAAATCTGGTCTGAGCGTTTAGCGCAAGATGTAGGTGATACAGTACTTTATCCTGTATCGGTGCGTTGTGAAGAAGTGATGTGGCGTGAGAAGAAATTATTCTGTAATGCTGACTTCTTCCATGCGTCTGCGTATCACTTTATGGGTATTGCGACCAAACTATTTACACCAATCTTTGTGATGAGCCGTGTAACAGGTTGGGCAGCACACGTGATGGAACAGCGTGCAGATAACCGTATTATCCGCCCAAGTGCAGATTATACAGGCCCAGAATTGCGTAAAGTTGTACCAATTGCAGAGCGTTCGGCTGCTTAATTGGTTGTCTAAAAAGCTGTACCGTGCATGAACATCATGTGATGCAGCAGTTTAGGCTGAAGATAAGGTTTCATTGTTAAGCAATGGAACCTTATTTTTTTTTTGAGGTTTGGATGAGGGTAGTCAAAAATACAATGAGTAATTATTGAAGCGTTAGAGAATTAAAAAAGATCGGGCGTACGATAGCGCATTTTTAAGTATTTGATCATAAAAGAAGGTTGTTGTATTTTGTTTCTTAAGGTTGTAAATTGTTGCATGATTGGCTAAAATTTATTCCACAATTAATATGAGGAAAAAGCAATGTCACATGTAGCAGTTAAAATCGACAGCGATATTGTTGAATCAGCAAAGATTTACGGGATGGCTGAAAGTAGAAGTGCAACTAAACAAATTGAGTACTGGGCTAAAATTGGAAAAATCGCACAAGACAATCCCGATTTAACTTTTCAAGATATAGCAGATTTGTTGCTTAGTATGGCGCATGTCAAAGCAGGGAATACAACACCATATAGCTTTGGTTGAGTTCAATGAATATACAACAAACTCCCTTATTTGAACGGACAGTGAAAAAACTAACCAAGCAGCAGAAAAAAGATGTTGATAATGCCGTAATAACCGTTTGGAATAATCCTGATATCGGAGAAGCTAAAGTGGGGGATTTAGCAGGAGTATTTGTTTATAAATTTAAAATGGACAAACAGCTTGTGCTACTGGCTTACTCTGTGAGTGATGACGAAATCATGACACTCTATCTTTTAAAATTGGGCAGTCATGAGAATTTTTATAGAGACTTAAAAAGATAGGTTTACTTCAGGGTGCAGTACAAGTGTTTGTATCTTGCATTAGATCAATCAGGTCTTGAGCGACTAACAGAGTGAGCTGTTCTAGTCGTTGTAATGGATTGCCATCTAAAAAATATTTGTACTGAAAAGTTTGCTGCTGATAATGAATGGCGATAAAAAATGTCCCTACAGGTTTTTCTGGTGTGGCACTGCCGCCTGGTTTCAGTAACCCTGTGCATGCCACAATAAAATCTGCATGTTGAAATAGTTTTTTGCCTTGAACTGCCATGGCTTGTGTGACTTCTGCGGATTCAGCGGTATAGGTGGCAATTAAGTCACTATTCACATGCAAAATCTCACGTTTAATGCTTGGGTCGTAACTGACTAATCCACCAAGTAAAATATTGGCACCGCTATTTTTATAAATAGAAAACTGACTACATAAGTAACCTGAGCTGGCACTTTCAATAAAAGCCACAGTCTGTTGGCGTTGTTCAAGTATGGCACAGCATTGTTTGAGCATGATAAATCTGCAAGTGAATAGAATAAGTTGCTCAAGTGTACTGAATTTTGTCGACTTGTGCGAAAAAACATCAAAAAGTGCAATGTTAAAATAAGAATGTTCACGATTTAACTGCCTATAAATACAGCAAAATTTACAATTATAGGTTTAATCGTGGCATGAACGGTGATACAAATAAAAGTAAAGCAAAAAGTAATAAAAAGGATGCTGTGATGAAAACAACGGTGAAATATATCGTTTTAAAAAGTTTGGACTATCAACTTGGTACATCATTATTTGAGGATGAAATTGATGCTGATGCACAATATTTTGACCAAATTCCAAGCATTATTGAATATCAAAACTTGCGCTTTAAAGTGGTGAGTAAAGAACAAAAGCGTTTACAGTTGATTGAGGAAAATGAAGAACATCAAACCATCATTGTCAGAGTTTTGGTGATTTAAAGTCATTTCAATCTAGATTAGTCAGAGCTTCAATATAACAGCAGAATGATTGAGCATCAGTGGAGCGTATCGAAGTTGGTGTTTTTTTAGTCACTGGATGCAAAAAATTGTATTTCACATTACAAGAAAAAATTGAAGAATTGATTAAAAATGCTAACTACGTCACATATTTGTGTTGGTATTTTTGTAGATTAGCATTTTTCAAACGGGCTGTAATGGCTTAAATAAGCTTATGTTTTTTAGATCAATTTTTATTTTAACAGACTGATAATTGAGATAGAGAGAAAATTAATTAAAATATCTTAAAAATATAATCATGACAGATAGAACAAAATATAATTGAATTTTAACGTATTTTTTGAATGCGTGTTACATTTTGGTTTTTATTATATTGTTAAATAATAAAGTGTTTTTCTTAGATAAAATTAAAAAAAACAGTGTATTTTCTTTATTGGAATTGAGCATTTTTGTTATTGCTGTGTATAGTCCTTGCATCTCACAATAGTGAGGAAGTTTAAAGGGGCTAAATATAATGAATCATAATGCAATTATCATGATGACGCTGATCATTTTAGCTGTGGGATTTTCTCTAGGCATTTATGTGTATTTTGAACAAAAGAGAAAGCAAAATGAAGAAATTCAGCTGATCATTACAGAAGCAAGACAGGGTCTAGTAGAGTTAGATCGGAAATAATAATCTAGGTGTAAATCGTATACTTCGATGCGGATCCAATGGGATATGTTAAAGGTGAAAAATAGACTTAAAAAAGTAATTTTATGCCACTGTTTGTCGGTCAGATGACGATAAAATAAATGAACGAAACATAGCTGTAGTTTCTTAGTTTTCCCACATTCCCATGTGGGATTTTTTTTGTCTAAAATTTAGACTAGCGCAGTATTTATTAAGATAAGTCATTATTTTTATGTACAAAAGTGACCTTTATTATAAAGATCAAAATAAGGCGAATTGTATAAAAAAACTATTAAAATTCGATTTGTTTTTCAGCATTTAGATGCATAAAAAATTTACCGTTGATAAAAAAATCACACCACTTTGTAGAAATGTTATAACATAACAATAGATTGTATTGGGGGATTTTTAAATGCGTTTGACGCTACTCGGCTTATCCATTTTTTATATGATGCATACAGCTCATGCTGAAACAACTGTACTTGAAATCATAAGCTTGCAGGCACAACAAGAAAACTCAGACCATGTTGTGGGAAAAGAAAAAATTCAAACGGCAAATACTTTGGGAGATGCTTTAAAGCATTTATCGGGTGTACAAAGCAGTGCTTTTGGGCCACATGCAGGTACGCCAGTCATTCGTAGTTTGAGCGGGCATCGTGTTGGTGTAATGGAAAATGGATTAAGTATTCAAGGTTTAAATACCATGAGTGGTGATATAGCCATTCCGTTTGATTCTTTATTCAGCCAAAACATCACTGTAAATAAATGGTCGGATGTAGTGAGACATGGTGGGCAGGCAATTGGTGGGAGTGTTGATATTGATACAGGTTTAATACCCAAAGAAATTGCCAACAAATTAGATTATATGGAAGTTGTTTTGCGTAAAGGATTCAATCAGTTTGATGCAAAAGACATGCGTATAGAATTGAATAATCAAAAAAACTGGGCAACCACGTTGCAATTTTCACAGCAGGAAATAGATGTGTATGATATTCCTGGCGCAAGTAAGGCGGCTGTGTGTGAAACGCAAGTATTTGGTGAGCGTGGTGGGGTAAACACAGGTTTAGCCAGCCAGTGTCAAAAAGATACTCGTATCGAAAAAATATTTAATACGCGTTATCAACCTTATTTAAATAATTATGTGCTTGAACATATTCAACAAAATCCAAGTAATTTATCAGATTATTATGATAGTCAGGAGTCGGCTAAATATACCGATAAACCTGTATCAACTTGGTATGTAAATGGCAGATATGTAGATTATGTCAATACACCAAATCCCGACTATGTTGCAGGTGAGAGTAAGGAAGCAATTCAAAAAATAAACCAGGATGTTACACCCAATTATTATAAAAAATTGGCCAATTCAGCCTCAACACAAGATCATTATGCGATTGGCACAACTTATTTTATGGTGCAAGGCTATATTGGTTTCAGTGCAGATCATAAAAGCAGTCAATATGGTGTGCCGGGTTTTTCTTTAGAAAATGAGTCATTTCAAAGTAGCTATACTGAGTTGTTACCAGTTAGTGTACACACCAAGCAGAACCGTTTTGCGCTAGATGCACTATGGGAGCAGCCTGCAAATTTTGTAGAGTCGATACAAGTTAAAGCAGCAAAACTCAATAATAGTTCGGGTGAATATATTGCGGCGGAAAATGCCAATCAGTATCAATTTAATACTCAACAGGCTGAATTAAGTATTCAACAACGCCATTGAAGTTGTTGAATAATTATACCTTGAGTGGTGAAATAGGAACGATTTACTTTAACAGTGATGTAACAGGAGCAGGGGATTTAAAGTATTTACCGAATGTCAAAAGTGAAACTTTTGCGTATTTTATTCAACAAAAGCTGGATTTTAATCGTTTTTACTTGGATGCAGGTTATCGCGCCGAGCGATTGCAGCATAAAATTCAGGATCAAAGCTTTAAATTGGCACGGAATGCACAAAATACAACATTAGAAAATAGAGATTTTGATTTAAACAGTTTTTCTGTTGGTGTGGGGACTAGATTAACAGATTATTTAGAATTAAAAGCAAAATATAGTGCAGCTAAACGTGCACCTGAAATTAATGAGTTATATAGTAGTCAGCCGCATTATTCGGTTTTAGCTCAAGAAGAAGGCAATCAAGATTTAAAAGTTGAGAAACTAAAAGCGAAAGAATTAACGGCAATTTTTTCTAATTCTGCATCACGTTTACAAACCACAGTGTATGAAATGAATTTTGATAATTATTTATATTTACGCAATACAGGAATGTCGATGCGTAATCGTTTACCGTTAAAATATTGGACGCAAACAGATACGACAATTACTGGTTTTGAGGTGGATGCAGCACATACATTTTCACTACAAAAATACGGTGATTTAAGTGTTTCAGCTTTCGCTGATTTAGTGAAGAATAAGACCCAATTAAATACAGACAATACAGACTCTAATAATGAAGGGCAGTATTTTTCCAATATGCCAACAAATCGTTATGGGGCGAGCTTAACTTGGGATTGGTTAGATTGGTCTGTAAATGTGACGAGTACCTATTATGATCAGCCTAAATATTTAGGTAAAAATATTTTTGATGAGGTTGCTTTACCAAGTTATCAGTTGTTAGATATGTCTATTAAAAAGAAAGTTGCATTAAAAAATGCCAGTTTTGACTTTTTCTTACATGGCTCAAATTTATTAAATGAAGAGGCACGCCCACAAAATTTACCATTGAAATATATTGCACCATTACCTGGTCGCGGATTTCAAATTGGCATCAATATACATTTGTAGTTTTTACGCTTAGAAGGAAGCAAACATGAAAAAAAATTATTTAGTTCTTTCAGTAGTGTGTTCAGCAATATTACTTAGTGCATGTAATCAATCTAAAGCACCTGAAAATCCAGCTGAAAAAGTAGAAACTCAACAGCCTGCTGTGCAAAATACCACGAATGACGCAGCAGCCTCTGAGGTTGTAAATGATGGTCCAATCCAACAATTTACAGCTTATGGTGTAACACAATCATGGCGTGTACTTGTAGATGGCGACCAGATTGAGGTTGAAGGAACAGCGTTGCCAAACTTTAAAATTCCAGTTGAACGTTCAGCGTATGCAAAAGGGGTTGAGTTTATGGGGCAACATGACAATAAAGCGGTGAATGTGAATATTAATTCGACACCGTGTAAAGATGCAGATGGTACAATGGCTGAATTTTCTGTGACCTTAGATTATGGCGATCAAGTTTTCAAAGGCTGTGCTGTTGCAGGTATTGTTCCAACAGCAGATACCTAATTTTCTTAGAATTTAAGCCCTAAAAAAGTATAGAAAAAACCACCTTTCGGCATATCGCTCAAAAGGTGGTTTTTTAATTCAGTATTTATTTTAAAGCTTGCTTGTATAAATAAAAGCATCATCAATATAACAAATAGAATGATTTATCAATCATAAATAATATGAATGATGTTTTTAAGTATAGATCAGCAAAAATCTATTTTTTAAATTCAGTAATATTAATAGGCTGATCTTTGACTAACTCAAGTACACCTTCACCACCTTTAAAATGAATAGATACACCATCATCATTGCTCAGTAAAATACCGCTACCAGATACAGCACGTTTTAAATGATACACTGTGTCAGAATTATCTACCATTTCTGCAGTTTCAAAATTATCTGAAGATTTTAATTCAATGGTTAAGTCTTGTGGGCCATTAAAATAAATAACTTGTGTTTCTGCAGGTGCATTACTTTGTACTTTTTCTTGGCTCACTTCATTATTCGAATTTGAGTTACATCCCATTAAACCGAATGCAAGTAATGTTGCCCCTAAAAAATATTTCATTTTGTACCTTTTCTAAAAAATTGAAGCAAACTTATACTAATGACTTTAACTTTTGATAAAAAGATAGAATTACACTTTTATACTAAATTTTACTGAAAGTAATGAAGCTAAAGTTGACTAAATAAATCAGGAATTGTCTTCTTTAAAAATTAATGCAAAAAATATAGCAATATATGTTTCTTTAAATAAAACCTACATACACTCACATTCCTTGATCTTGAATTATTGTACGCTCATGTCATCTTAATTTTTGAATTTCAGCTATGAGTAAAAATAAAATGTACGATGCTCAGGTTTTACAGCAACAATATGAGCAATGGCATGATTTACATCGACAGATGCGAGAAGCGCAGCAAAAATGGCAAGCTGCAGAAAAGCTCTGGCAAGAATTACAGGCCTATTATCAAAGTGAACAATGGCTTGAGGACTATGAAAATGCGCCTGAACTTAGCTGCCGCGAAGGGGAATATTCTATATTATCGCAAGATACGCTATGGAATGCTTTAGAAGAGCGTCGCCAACAGGCAATTGATTGGATGAAACTGAGTTTAAGTGTGATTGAGAATTAAACTTAATTCAAACTTACATCTAATTTATTTTGATCAATAAAACTATCATCACAGTTTTATTCAGTAAATTTACTGCATATTTAATCAGTTATGTTATTTTGAGTTGGTTTGAAGAAATTAAAACGAGTATCAACATGAAAAAGTTATATAGTGTTTTGGCTGTTTTAAGTGTGGCAACTTTAGCTGCGTGTAGTAATCAGCCTATCAATGAACAAACTCAGGTGCCACAGACCATGCAAAATTGTGTCCCAGAATCTGCTGCGCAGTTAGTTGGTAAAACAGGTTTGACTGAAACACAAATTAAAGCGCTTACCCGAGCTGAAATTGTGAGAATGGTTACACCAGGTCAGCCTGTAACAATGGATTATCGTATGAATCGAGTCACTGTGGTGGTCGATCCGAAAACTAAAATTATTATACAAGCTTCTTGCGGCTAAAAATTTTAAGAAATTTTCTCAATATTACCCTGAAAATTTGCTCTGATTTTCAGGGTTTTGCGTTTTAATCAGCCAATCACTCAAAATTAAAGGACTACAGTGTTAATATATCGGTTGTCTTAAAATTTTAGATCAGGTCAGATAATGCACTTATTTATGTGTTTGAAAAATCAAGGAAATACACATTGATGCAAGCCTTGAATATATCGACACGCTTAGGTGGATTCTACTTTTTCTACTACGCAATTGTTGGGACGTTTTTGCCTTTTTGGAGCCTGTATTTAGAAGATCAGGGCTTTAATTATCAGGAAATTGGTGTTTTATCTTCTATTGCCATTTTAACGCGCTTTTTCGCGCCTTTTATTTGGGGATGGATTGCCGATAAATCAGGCAAACGGATGCTTTTGGTGCGCATCGCAACTTGGATGGAAGCCAGTATTTGGTTACTGATTTTTATTGTTCCGAATAGCTTTCAGTCTGTTGCATTACTCATGCTAATTTTTAGCTTTTTCCAAAACGCAATTTTGGCACAATTTGAAGGCGTGACTTTGTTTTGGTTGGGCGAGAAACGTGCGGAACTCTATGGCAAAGTGCGTAAATGGGGCTCTATAGGTTTTATTGTCGGGGTTTTTGGCATAGGTGCTATTTTGGAAATTATACCAATCTCCATGTTACCGATGTTGCTACTCAGTATTTCTTTACTGGCATTTCTATGGTCATTCAGTATTCAAGAACCAAGCTCCGCACCCATTGCACAAAAACAACTTGAACCCTTATTGCCTATTTTAAAGCGCCCAGTAGTCTATTCATTTTTTATAATTGAATTGATTTTACTGTTTTCGCATGCGCCATTTTATAGTTTCTACAGTAATTTTTTAAGTCAGGCAGGCTTTAGCACAAGTCAGATCGGTTTCTTGTGGTCTGTCGGAGTGATTGCTGAAATTATTATGTTTGCCTACGCAAGTTTGTTTTTAAAGCGTTGGTCTTGGCGTTCACTGGTTGCTGTATGTTTAATTTTGACAGGCTTACGCTGGGTAATTGTCGGTTTATTTCCATCCATATTTTTTGCGCAATTTTTTGCACAAAGTGTTCATGCCTTTAGTTTTGGCTTATTTCATATCATTGCCATGCGGGTGATTTTTCAAAACTTTTCTGCAGGGCAACAAGGTCGCGGGCAAGCACTTTACAGTACCATGTGGGGGTTAGGGGTTGCACTGGGGAGTATTTTGGCAGGGCATTATTGGGATATTGTTTCAGGCGAATGGATTTTTATTTTTGCAGGATTATCTACACTGATTGGTCTGTGTTTTATTTGGGGATTGCCAAAGCAATTAGAATCGCAGTTAATGTTGAGCGATACGAAAGCCTAGATTGGTGATTTTGCAGTGATACCGTTCTTTTATCAAAAATAGAAGCAAGCAAAGTTGGATGGGTATAGTTTGCTTGCTTCTTACTAATTGATTGCTACATTAAATACGGATTTTAGCGTATTGCTGCCACCACGGTTGAGCTGCTTCGAGTTGTACAGCCAGTTGTAAAAGCACATCTTCACGTGCAAAAGGCGCAATAAACTGCGAACCCAATGGTAAGTTATCTTTATTCCAATACAAAGGCACAGACATTGCAGGCAGCCCTGTAATATTGGCAAGTTGAGTAAATGGCACCCATTTTAGGTTTTCTTTGACAATGCGGTCGACCAATTTACCTTGCGCTAACCAATGTGCTTTACCTGCATGTAATAGTGTTTTTAAAATTGGTTTTTGCCATGCAGGGGTTTTCACTTCGCCATTTTTTGGTGCAACTGAAGCTGTTGCAGGAATGAGGTATAAATCATAACGCTCAAAGAATTGATTCATTTGTGCGACATATACCCCCCAATTATTCAAATTGCGAATGTAATCTACTGACGTGGTTTTTGCGCCAAAGGCAGCCAAAGCCAAAGAGTCTAGCTCAAAATTATCGGAATGATTTGGCAGGCGAGTTTGAATTTCAGCAATTAAATAAGCAAATTGGCTAAACCATGTGGTAATGAAATCTTTGGCCAATTGCATGCCATCAATAGCAGGACGGTCTTCAACCACTTCATGCCCTAAAGATTCTAAAAGCTGTACGGTTTTTTGAATGGCATTGATGGCATCTTGTGAAACAGCTGTACCAATCGGAGATTGGGTCGAATATGCGATTCTTAATTTTTTTGGCGCTTGCTGAATTGCATCTAAATAACTGCGTTCAGGAGCTTCAATTTTGAAAAGTGAATGACCATCTGCGCCATGCGTTGCATCGAGCATTGCCGCACTGTCACGTACACTTTTACTTAAAATATGTTGCATCGCTGCACCATGCATGGCTTCACTGAGTTGTGGCCCCCACGGGGTGCGTCCACGACTTGGTTTTAAACCAAACAAACCACAGTAAGACGCAGGAATACGAATTGAACCACCGCCATCACTTGCCCCTGCAATCGGCACAATACCTGCCGCAACTGCAGACGCAGAACCACCAGAAGAACCACCACTATTGTGTTTCAAATTCCATGGATTTTTACATGCACCCCAAGCATCTGGCTCGGTTATCCCTTTAATCCCAAATTCAGGCGTGTTGGTACGTCCAAAGGTAACGATTCCGCTATTTTCCCAACGATTTACAATTTCTGCATTTTGTTCTGCAAGATGATGCGCACGTTTTAAACCCTGACAACCAAATGAAGTCGGATAGCCTGCATATTGTTGAAATAAGTCTTTGACTAAAAAGGGCACACCTGCAAATGGGCCTGTTAATTTTGTTTGTGTGCGCTGCCGTGCATGTTCATGCATAGGAATAATAATGGCATTTAATTGTGGATTGGTTTGTTCAGCACGTTGTAACGCAATATCTAATAATTCTGAGGCCTGAACATCCTTTTTGGCAACGAGCTCTGCCAAGCCTAAAGCATCATATTGGAGGTATTCTGCAAGTTTCATTTCAATCCTGAAAATCTGTATTGTCAAATTGATGTTGTATGCTATTTTTGTTTAAGAAGCAAGAATGACCCGATTACGACCTTGCATTTTTGCCTGATATAGCGCCTGATCTGCCTGAATAATTAAATCTTGTAAAGGGAGATTGGTGGGTAAGTGTGTATGTGACACGCCCATGCTTACTGTAAAATGAATGGGTTCAAGGTTTTCTAAATTTAACGCTTGATGTTCAATACACATACGAATACGTTCTGCAATGCGTTGAGTTTTATTTAAGTTATTATTGTTCAGCAAAATAATGAACTCTTCACCACCAATGCGACAAAATAAATCGTGATCACGTAAATTGCTTTTAACGATGTTAGAGAGATGTTGCAAAGCACGGTCACCGACATAATGCCCATATTGATCATTCATTTTTTTAAAATCGTCGATATCTAACATAATTAAAGACAATGAATGATTGTTTTTATGCTTTAAAGCTTTTTCACTTAACTGAGTAAAACTACGGCGGTTCAGTGTTTCGGTTAAACTGTCATGATTTGCCAAATACAATACTTCTCTATACAACTGATTTCGGTTTTGGCTAATCACACATAAAATTAACGTGGCAAGACCTAAAATAATTAAACCCACACGAATAGAAATAATGGTAGTTAAATAACTCGAATTCACTTGATCTATAAACAAGCCTGTGACGCTGTGATACAGAGTTAAACAGACCAAGCTATTAATCAGTGCCAAATTAAAAAGTTGATAGCTGGCAGCTGCCCAAATTAATGCAGCCAATGGATACAACAATGCACCTGGTCCATAAAAAATATGGGTGCAGGCGATAGAGATCAGTAATGCAAAAAAGGGCAAGATATCCTGAATTTGAGTTTCTTTAGCATATTGATTATTTATAAGTTTTTTGAATTTAGACCAGCCTGGGGCAGCCAAAATTAAAGGTAAGACAATTACCGCATTTAAAATTTCACCAGACCACCAAGTAAAAAAATCAATCCAACGATTTTCTTTTAACATAAAGGTGTGCGGCAAATTTGGCAGCAGAAGAATGGCAAATAAAGCCCCAAAGAAACAGCCTAAAGTTACAGCAATAATATGTGGATATAGCTCTGACACATTATTATTGCTCGCTGGAAGTTTAGCGCGGGCAAAATTAAAGAAAAACAACCCACTAAAAACAGCTACAAAGTTGGAAAGCGTTAAACCTAGCGTCATCAGGAAAGTATTGTCTGTGACCAAATCGGCGCCCATATAGCCAAAAAAAGCACCCAAAATTCCACCAAAACTTTTTAAAGATGGAAAGCGAATGAGTAGCCCCAACAAGAGGGCGTTGCTTGGCCAAAAAAAAGAAAAGTAGCTAAGTGGGCGAGTAAAAATACCCAATAAACAAGAAAAAAATACCACAACGGCTAGCAGTCCAAAGGCAAATATTTGCTTTTGAGTCGAAGATATAGTTTGCGGTATGCTAAAGTTTTGCAAGTACTAAACTCACTTTTGCAATGGGTTGATAATTAAGAAAAAAACTTGAATGAGTGTGACGTTCACAACAGAAAGGCGATCATATCAAATAACCATTACCTACAAAGTCGATTAAATGTAAACTAAGTCACATTTTCGTTAAATAAAATTGTTGTCTTATGTTTATGCTTGCAGATTTGGATTAAAAATATGCTAAGTTGTCTAAACGGTTTATATCTTTAAATAAATGTATGAAAAAAATATATCTAACCACAGTTTTAAGCTTATGTTCTGTCTGCGCGATTGCGAATGAAAATACAACAATAGATTCAGCCAAGTTAACGCCAGTAGCAGCAGAAACGACCAATAAATTTCGTGTGGTGACCCGTCCAGAAATTGTGGGGCTGTGGGGCATGCAAATCCCAAATAATCGTAAATGTATTGAATATTACAACTTTAAAAGTAATAGCGATGTGGTGATTAAAAGCGGTCAAGAATGGTCTGCAGGTGTATATGATTATCAACCTTCACAAGACCCTGCAAATTCGTTACCGGCTTTAATTTTGCAAGTTAAATATGACAATAATGAAGTGGATTGTTCTGGATATCAGGAAGACCAAACAGGGGACATTTCACAATATTTTGTAAAATGGAAAAATGCGCACACCATTAATTTCTGTAGTAATGAAAAAGCAGAACAATGTTTTGCGACGTTGTACCGCGTCCTGCCTTAAACTTTTCATTATTTGGTCTATTAGAGATCTTTTATAAACTCGTACCCCTCATCCTGTAGCGCGTGTATTGATCATCTAGAGCGCTAAAGCACAAAAGTAGTGAATTTCAATCTTTCATTAGACGAATTATTGATGATCATTTTTCGAATCCAGAATCAATTAACAAGAGCGACACATTTTAGTGAGTTGAAAAGTTAGGTGAATTCTTAGAATCATTAGACTTTTTCAACCGGCAATGACCTTATTACATAAATTTGGAGCAAGCTGTGATTTAAAGGTTTGAGGAAATTTAAATATAATTAAAACATAGTGTTAGATATTTGTTTCAACAAAACTCTTACAAATAAGACTTTATTTTCTCTTATTCATATACGAGTGTACGAGTGCATTTTAATTTAATGAAAATTTTATCGTCTTGCTGAAAATAAAAACGGCTACTGAGCCATGCAAGCATTTTGCGACACATGGCTCAGCAATAAATCCATAATTATGCCTCGTCAATTTCTAAAGGATTTAGACTTTGGACAGAACTTGCTTTAAATGGTGCAGCAATTTGCTTTAAATCTGAACCCGATGGGGCTTGATACACTTTTAAGCCAAACTCCGGAATAATTGCCAGCAAATGATCAAAAATATCGGATTGAATACTTTCATATTCTTTCCATGCAGTGGTTTTGGTAAAGGCATAAATTTCTAGCGGTAAACCTTCACTGCTTGGCTGTAGTTGACGAATAATCAATGACTGAGATTGATTAATACCTGGATGTTGTTTCAGATAAAACTCAACATAGGCGCGGAAAGTCCCTAAATTGGTTAAACGGCGTTGGTTGTATTGTGATTGATTTGCTAACTGCTGATTAAACTGCTCAATTTCTTCATTTTTGCTATGTAAATATTGATCCAATAACAAAAACTCTTTAAGTTTGCTTTGTTCATGTTCAGTCATAAAGTGCACAGAACTTTGATCAATTAAAATGGCACGTTTAATACGTCGGGCACCAGCTTCCTGCATGCCACGCCAGTTTTTAAAGGTATCGGTAATGAGTTTATTGGTTGGAATAGTGGTCAGGGTTTTATCCCAGTTTTGCACGGTGACAGTATGTAATGACATATCAATGACATCACCATCGGCATTTAAAGAAGGCATTTCAATCCAGTCACCAATCCGTACCATATCGTAGGAAGAAATTTGTACCGAAGCCACTAGAGATAAAATGGTATTTTGGAAAACCAACATCAAAACAGCAGCCATCGCACCAAAACCTGCGAGTAAGGTAAACACATCTTTTTTCAGGAAAGTGCCTAAAATCATGAGGGCACAGACCACATAAATAATGAGTTTAACTAACTGCAAATAGCCCTTAATTGGCTTGTTGCGTGACTTAGGGTTGCGTTGATAGAACAGGTTAAAAATATTTAAAAATTCAGAAATTGCCAATGCAATGGTCAGGAATATAAAGGCTTGCGCACCCATTTGCACAAAGCTTTCTACTTTATCTGACAAATGCGGTACGGTGGTGATGCCGTTCATAATCACGACAGCTGGGACAATGTTGGCAATACGTCGGATGACACTATGCTGTGAAATAATTTCACTATTGGCAAAGGTCATTTTAGAAATCAGTTTGCGAATCCCGCGCACTACAATTTGCTTGGCAATAAAGTTGGCTAAAATTGCCAGTAGAATCACAATACTGAGTGAGGTCAGCATTTCTAACCAAGGGTATTGGTTATACCATTCCTGAATATTTTGAATAAAATTAAATTCTTGCAAAAGGTCCTCGCTTTAAGGTTGCTGATTTTCGTCTGCACGGCACTTAGAATTTTGGCCTGCAATTCACCTTAATTCTTCATTGATGTATGAAATTGTTAGATAGTGTATCGACTAAAGTTTAAATTTGAAGGCTGAGTAACTTTTTGCTACATTTCAATTATTTGTTTTTACTGAAAGTTTTCAATCAAGTTGCAGTCATAATAAAAAAGCCAGTACAGATACTGGCTTTGAATAGATACCTAGCATAAATATTTGCATAAATACTTGCGTGATCTACCACATTAAATCATCTGGAATCACATAGGCTGCGTATGGATCTTCTTCATCTGTCGTGGCTTCATTTTTCTCGGCATTATTGACAATAATAAAGCCTTCCATTTTGCTATTAATACGTTCAGCTAAAGCTTTAGGCAGGAACGCATAACTGTCATTTTCTTTGGCAATCACCAAACTACCTGCCACGAGTGCATTGTAAATTTGTTGATTGATATACACTTTTTTAATCTTGCCATCTAAAAACTGATAAGCCACTTCACCATCGGTATCACGAATTTTATGCTGCTGAATCATTTGCATAATTGCTGCTTTCAGTTCTTTTTCCTGTAAAGCGGCTTTCTTTTCTTGCTCAATAGCTTGGTCTTTGGCGAGTTTTTCTTGCTGTGCCTGTGCAATTTTGGCTTTCACTTCAGCATCTTTACTTTCACCTGTGCGCTGTTCGTGTAAGGTTTGTTTAGACAGTTTTTTTGCTTTTTTATTATCCACTAAACCCGCTTTGAGCAATTGTGCCTGTAGTGCATTTTTAACCATGATAATTTCCGAAACTTAATGTTGAAGATGTCGATAGCGAAAATAAATAATCCAATACACCAAACTCAAACTTAGGCTGAGTCCTGCAGGTACCAGAAAAGAATTCAGTTTAAATGTAGGATAAATGGCTGCAGCGAGTAATCCACCCACAAAGAAACCAATTAAAATCAGTAGGTGTAAAACAATACGCCTTTTTTCAACTTGTAAGCCCCGCACTCGATAACCGAGAGCTAAGCCTAAATCGGTCAATACCCCAGATAAATGTGTGGTGCGGATGATGGTGCCTTTATAGTAGCTGATCATGGCATTTTGTATGCCCATGGCAACTGACGCCCAAAGCAGGGCATAACGTGGGAAATAAGGCAATAATACCCAGCAGATTAAAATAAAAAATGCCACCAAACTCATGGGCAAACCATAACGACGCCCTAAGCGAAAATTGCTATTTCCTAAAATGACGCCGCTATAAAATGAGCCAATCACATAGCACAAAATCACCAGAAACAAGAAAATCATGGCTTCTGGTTTCCAGTCGATTAGCGCCATCGCCAAGATACTAACGTTACCAGTCATGTGCGAAACGGACTGGTGCAATACGGTCACCAATCCGAGTACGTTAATAATTCCAGCATTGACGGCTAGAAAAAAAGCACCAAATTGCACCCAAAGGGGTAAAGTTTGAAAAGGCATAATGGATGATTGCGTAAGTTTCCTAACGCATTGTATCTTAACTCAAACCACGGTCAACCGCAGTAGTAAATAGCACATCGGTAGATGAGTTAAGTGCAGTTTCGGTTGAATCTTGCAATACGCTAATGACCATACCAATTGCAACAACTTGCATGGCAATATCTGAAGAAATACCAAATAAGCCACACGCTACAGGAATCAGCAGTAACGAGCCGCCCGCAACGCCTGAAGCACCACAGGCCGACACCGTTGCAACCACAGATAAAATCAGCATGGTGCTAAAATCGACAGAAATTCCTAAAGTATTTACCGCAGCTAAGGTCAAAACGGTAATGGTGACCGATGCGCCTGCCATGTTAATTACTGCACCTAACGGAATTGCAACACTCGCGGTTGATTCCTGTACGCCTAAACGCTTGGCTAAGTCTAAATTGACAGGGATATTGGCTGCAGAACTACGGGTAAAGAAAGCAGTAATGCCACTTTCGCGTAAGCATTGAAAAACTAAAGGATAAGGATTGCTGCGGGTCACAAATGCCACCATGATTGGGTTGATGACCAACGCGACAAAGAACATCGTACCTAACAAGACTGCCAATAATTGAGCATAACTGGCTAAGGTGCTCAAGCCTGCATCGGCAAATGTCACGGCAACCAAGCCAAAAATACCGAAAGGCGCAAAGTTAATCACCAAGCGAATAACGCGATTGACTGCATTGGCTGCATCATTCAACAATGCTTTGGTGGACTCTGTAGCATGGCGGAAGGCAATCCCTAAAGCCACAGCCCAAGCCAAAATACCAATAAAGTTGGCTTCGGCAATGGCAACTACAGGGTTAGCAACAAAACTAAGTAAAAGATTTTTCAAAATTTCAGCAAGACTGCCCGGCGGGGTTAATTCTGACTGTGTTGCAACATCTAAAAATAATGTACTTGGGAAAAGCGTACTTGCAATAACTGCACTGAGCGCAGCCAAGAACATACCAATCGCATACATCAGCATAATCGGTTTGATATAAGCATTGCTGCTTCCAATTTTAAAATTGGCAATCGATGCCATGACCAAAATAAAGACTAAAATTGGCGCAACAGACTTCAGGGCTTTAATAAATATATCACCCAAAAGGCTTAAATAGGGCGCAGATTCTGGAAATAAAATTGCAACAGCCACACCGAGTACAATTGCAATCATAATTCGGGAGACTAAACTCAAACGCAAAAAAGCTGAAAACATACGAAAATAAGGTAAAAGAAAAGCGGCTATTTTATACTGAAATGTCCATGTGCTTAAAAATAATTTTGATATAAAAGTTAAGTCTATATTTTTAAAAGTGATATTTATTAAACTGTTTAAATTTCAGCAAGATAAAAGTACTCATTGATCAAAAAGTATGTGTGTTGAACATCCAGTTTTAAAGATAAAATTAAAGATCAATTTCTTGATCTTTAAGTCAGTTCAGGCGCAAGCTCTTGCATGGCTAAATAATGTGAAAAAAAAACTTTTCCATTTAAATGCTGCAAAAGTTTTGAGTGTTGTAATTTGTCCATTACCGGGCCTTTAATTTCAGAAAAATGCAGACAAATATTCAATTTTTTTAGTTCAAGATTTAAATCTTCCAGCATTTCGAGTGCGCTTAAATCAATACTGCTAATACTCGAACAATTCACCACTACATGCTTTAACTGAGGGTTTTGGCTGACTTGATTAATAAAAAAGCCTTTTAAAGTATTGGCATTTAAAAAGGTTAGATTTTCATCAATTCGCATGGATAGCACGTGTGGCGCGGTACGCACTTGATGCCGCTGAATATTACGAAAATGTTGTGTGCCTTCAAGTAAACCAATTACCGCAATATGTGGTCGGCTAATACGCCACAACATTAGAATAAAGGTGGACACAATCCCAATAATTAAACCTGTCGAAATATCAATGAATACAACACCAAAGAACGTCACCCACATGGCCAGACCATCGGCTTTGGAATAACGCCAAGTTTCTTTAAAAGATTGGAACTCGACCAGTTTCCAAATTGAAACAATAATGGTTGCAGCCAAAACAGCCAGTGGTAAGTCTTGGAAAAATCCCGTGAAGTATAAACTGACAATAACAATCACGATGGAGGTAAATACACCTGCCATTGGTGTTTTTGCACCTGCATCGGCATTGACCACGGTACGCGACAAACTGCCTGTGACGGGAAAAGAGGAGCTAACACCTGCGCCAAAATTGGCTAAACCGAGTGCAATCAGTTCCTGATTGCTATTTAAGTGACTACGTTGTTGTAAGGCGGTGGCTTGCGCAATAGACAGAGATTCCACAAAACTGATCATGGCAATCATGGCTGCGCCAGGAAGGAGTTGTAGAACAAGTTGTGCATTCCATTCAGGGAATTGAATAGGCGGAAATCCTGAAGGAATTTCTCCGACTGTTTTAATGCCGATTTGTTGCAAATGCAATGAATAAACCAAAGCAATTGAACCGATCACCAATACCAATGGCAAGGCTTTTAAGATAAAGCCGCTACCTCGAACACGCTCACGAATGGCATTACTGTTGATGATTTTAGGGGCATAAATTAGAAATAAAATGGCAGCAACACCCAAGAGCACGCTATAAAAATGGGTTTGTCCCATATATTTCCAAAAGCTGTATAAGAACTCAGGTAAGTTATTGGCTTTAAGGGGGATGTCTAACACAAATTTAAGCTGTCCAATCGCAATCATTAATGCAGAGGCAATAATGAAGCTTTTAATAACAGGATGGCTAATGAGTTGAATTAAAAAACCGAAGCGAAAAATCCCTAAAAGTAGCGAAATAATGCCGACCATCACAGCAAGTAAACAGGCTGCTTGAATATAAGCTGCCGAGCCGACTTCAAATAATGGATTGAGCGTCGCAAAGGTCATCATGGAAATAATGGCGACTGGGCCAATGGACAAGGTTGGACTGCCACCAACCAAGGCGTACATGATCATGGGGATCACGCTGGCATATAAACCCATGACAGGAGGTAAACCTGCAAGCATGGCATAAGCCATCCCTTGAGGTACAAGCATGGCAATGACGATAAACGCAGACAGCAGATCAGATTTCAATGTTTCTGCATTGTATTTTCGCAGCCATTGCCAAGCAGGCAGTACACGAGCCAAACGTGAATTGAAATCTGACATACTGAAATCTAAATCATAAATTTAGATATATTATGAACAAAAAATGCTAAGAAGTCTTTGAAATAGCAGGAGAGTATTCAAGTTTTATGGTGATGCCTGATAATACAGGCATTATCATTTAGTCCTGCGGGCAATAAAGTGCATATAGGGTATTAAGTACCTGCACCATTTTTTCATCTTTAATTGAATAAAAAATTTGCTTGCCATCACGGCGGGTATTCACCACATCACTTTTACGCAGCATCATTAATTGTTGCGATAAAGTAGGCTGATGAATTTGAGTTATTTCTTCAATTTGCGATACGTTTAATTCTTGTTGAGATAAATGACAAAGAATTAAAAGACGGTCACTATTCGCCAAAGATTTTAAAATTCCAACAACGGTATCCGCAGATTCACGCATTGATGTGATTTCAAGACCATCGTTCATTGTTTTATTCTCTTAATTTACAGCTAACCCAATATATATTAGGCGGGAGTGGAAGATAAATTATATAACATAAATCATTATTTATATATGAGAACAAGTATCATTTAAGAAAAGATATCAGCCAATCATAAATAATGGCCTGATATT
Source organism: Acinetobacter sp. YH12135 (assembly GCF_013418565.1). Lineage (NCBI taxonomy): Bacteria > Pseudomonadati > Pseudomonadota > Gammaproteobacteria > Moraxellales > Moraxellaceae > Acinetobacter > Acinetobacter sp. YH12135. Next base: position 75,287 of record NZ_VPBU01000004.1, on the reverse strand, counting down.
CTAATCAAAAAATTGATAAAAAAGTGGCTGAGTTACAATAAAACCTATTTTTTCACCTGTTCAAAACTTTTTAATTCTTTCTCACTAAATTCACTCGATGCAGCTAATAACTCGTGAATTTCTGGGTTATACCAAGCAAAGTATTCAGACATTTTGGCACTAAAAGTATCATCTAGGCTTATCTGCGCAGCATTGTGTTGCAACAAGGCTTGCTGATCTAAACTGCTGATAAAACTTTTTAAGGTGGCACTATCAAAATAATATGCAGACTTAAATTGTGCAGAATCTGCAGCGCGTTGTAATACGGTTTTGGTCATTTTTTCCAAAACTTTCAGATTTAAAGGGATGTGTGCGCTATAACGCTGCAAAAGCCCTTGAATCAATACGAAATTATTTAAACTTGGTTTTGCCAGTTCAGCTAAGGCATAGAGTTCATGCTGTGTAGCTGGGTTCGGCTGTAATTGCAGATTTGCTTCTGTAACCCAATTTTGCTGAATAAAGTACGCCACAATTTTTTCGATTTCTTGAGAAAGTTCTTGCGCCGTCCATGCCAAGAAAAACTCTTGCTTCAAATATGGATAAATCGCCTGCAGTTTTTGCATTAAATCTGCGCATGATAATGCTAAATTTTGTTCATTAAACTGCTGCACAATTAATGCTACACACGCAGGCAAAATAAAGCAGTGCAAAATATTATTGCTAAAATAGCTCAATAAGATTTTTTGGCTTTCTGCGACTCGAATCTGTTCTACACCATCTTGGTTATAACGCTCAACTTGTTTAAGTTTTAGCGCATATTCAATAATTTCTTGTGGATTTAAACCCGTAATAATCATACGTGGGTCGTAGCACAATTGTTTGAGCAAACGTCGATATTGTTCAATTCGGGCGAGCAGCTCATCTTGTTTCAATGCATGCTGATCGGCATTTAATAAAATCAGAGAGATGAGGGCGATTGGGTTAATCACCACCGCTTTATTGATATTTTCCAAGATTGCATGCGCAGTATGATCTACCGTGTGAATCACAGAGGTCGGTAGTTCATCATTTATGTTCAGTTTTACATCGCGTGCTTGGTTGGCAGTTAAAACATCATCTAAAAATACAGGTTCGCCAAAGTTGACATAGACCTGACCAAAGACTTTTTCAATTTTACGGGCAGAGTTTAAAATACCCCATAAAGATTCGGCTTCTTTCGGTTTGCCGTTTAATTCATTTAAATAAGATGTGCCTTCAATCAGTTTTTCATAACCAAAATACGTTGGAATAAATGCAATTGGTTTGGTTGCTCCGCGTAAATGGCTTTGAATGGTCATCGACAACATGCCTTTTTTCGGCGGTAACAATAAACCTGTACGTGAGCGTCCACCTTCAATGAAGTATTCGAGTGGGGTGTTGCGTGACAATAAACTGTGTAAATATTCTTTAAATACCGAGGTGTATAATTCATTGCCGCTGAAAGTACGGCGAATAAAATACGCACCTGCACCACGCATTAATTGACCCACAATTGGTAAATTTAAATTAATACCTGCTGCAATATGCGGCACCATCAAGCCACGATTAAAAATCACATAAGACAGCAACAAATAGTCGATGTGGCTACGATGACAAGGGGTATAGACGATTTCATAGTCTTTGGCGAGTTCGCGTACCGTGTCAAAGTGATGCACTTCAATGCCATCATAGAGCTGTGTCCAAAGCTTGGTCAGTGCCAGTTCAGCAAAACGCAAAGTCGAATAAGAAAAGTCCGATACAATTTCAGTTAAATAGCTTTTAGCACGGTTTTCTGCTTCAAACATACTGACTTTTTGTTCGATACTTTCTTTACGAATAGCTTGTTGTACTGCTTCACTTTTCATCAACGCATGAATCAAATTACGGCGGTCAGATAAGTCTGGGCCTAAAATCGCTTCTTTGTGTTGATTAAAATTGTGTTCCAGATGTTGCTCAATAAAGTGCGCAGGCGATAAGTGTGGTTGTTGTTGTGTGGCTTGTTCAATAAGCTGACGTAAGGAAATTGCTTTATGAAACTCGATGTAGTTATCACGTGAATAGAGCGAAATATTAATGGTTTGTTTAAGCTTGTTTGGCGTAGACCATGCATCGGCAAATAATGCTTTAAACCAAGAGTCTTCGTATTCGGGTGAACGTCCCCAAAGTACAGTTACGGGAACTAACAACACATCATGTTCAGGATGTTGCTCTAAGGTTTCAATGAGTCGAATCAATTTAGCAGAGTAGTGATAAGCACTGTGCTGTGGGTTTTTCTCACGCAAGACCAAAATGGAATCGTCTTCCTGATGCTCGGCAATGTTTAAAGGCGCATACACAGAAGGTAAACCACGAGATTGCGTCTGCTGATCAATCAATACGGTATTGCTGAGAGAGGCATCTTGCAGCACATAACAAAATTGTGTTTTTTCAGAGCTTTGTGCAACACGATGTTCTAATTCTGCAGTCGTGCCTAATACTTGTGGCGTCACAATCTTATCTAAGATTTTTTTAGTGAAATTACGATAAAGCTGACTGTAACGTTTATTAGACATTGCATTCCCTACATTTTGTTATGTGTTGCTATTGTCAAAAAATAAATAGCAAATTTCAAACCCAAGTGCCGAGAAAATCGACAATTAAACTGAGGTCGTCATCTCTTTATTCTAATTCGCATTTTGTTGAAAGCTAATCATATTTTTGTATAAAACAATTTTCGTGAAACATCGGCAAAAATTTTATAAAAAGGTATGATAATTTAAATTTTGTTTATATAGATATAACTTAGGGAATAATCATGACCACAGATGCAGCTTTTTCAACACCAGCAAATTTAGGGATTGCCGTATATAGCAATAATGCAGAAGCGATTGGTAACACGCCATTGGTACGCATTAACCGTTTAATTTCTGGCGATGCAACGGTTTTAGCCAAAGTGGAAAGCCGTAACCCTGCATTTTCTGTGAAATGCCGTATTGGTGCTGCTTTAATTGCCGATGCTGAAAAACGTGGCGTGTTAAAAGCAGGTATGCATATTGTAGAACCAACCAGTGGTAATACAGGAATCGCTTTGGCATTTGTAGCTGCAGCAAAAGGTTATGAGATTACACTAACGATGCCTGCAAGCATGAGTATTGAGCGCCGTAAGGTGTTGAAAGCGTTGGGTGCAAATTTGGTGCTGACTGGGCCTGCAAAAGGTATGAAAGGCGCGGTGGATGAAGCAGAGCGTTTGGCAACCGAACATCCTGAAACTTATTATTTGCCGCAGCAGTTTAATAACCCTGCCAATCCGCAAATTCATGAAGAAACCACAGGCCCAGAAATTTGGGCAGCAACAGGCGGCAAGGTCGATATTCTTGTTGCAGGTGTAGGTACAGGCGGTACGATTTCTGGTATTTCGCGTTATTTCAAAAAGGTAAAAGGTCAGGCATTGCATACTGTTGCAGTCGAGCCTGCTGAATCTCCAATTATCGCTCAGGCCAAGCGTGGTGAAGCCATTACGCCTGCACCACATAAAATTCAGGGGATTGGCGCTAACTTTATTCCAAAAAACCTAGATTTAGATTTGGTGGATGAAGTGATTGCGATTGAAAGTGCTGAAGCAATTGACTGGGCGCGTAAAACAGCAACCCAAGAAGGTATTTTAGTCGGTATTTCAAGTGGTGCAGCAATGGCTGCTGCTGCAAAATTGGCGGCACGTCCTGAAAATGCAGATAAAAATATTGTGGTGATTTTACCTGACAGTGGTGAGCGTTATTTATCTTCAGTATTATTTGAAGATATTAGTGCAGAATGATGTGTCTTTAGACAGTCAAAAGAATTTGAAAAATCCCAAAGTTTGAACTTTGGGATTTTTTATTTAGAGAATAAATTTATGAGGTGAGTTAATACGTTCTGAAAAGCAAATTTCTTTCTACTTAGACGCTAATATTTAGCGGGATCAGCAATGAATCCAACGAAGCTAACTATGTAAAAATCAAACAATCGCAGATACTTTATCTGGCGTCATCAGTGCTTGATTAATATATAGCTTGATTAAGCGTTCACGTGACCCAATAGCTTTTTGATAATGGGTAGAATTGAGTAATAACGACGCACCATAAGTTACTGTCCAAATATAAGACAGATAATCACGGATCGACATCGCGCTGTTAAAGGACTCTAAATAGGCTTGGGTGATGTCCTTAATTTCTAAAATACGCTGCTCACGAATATCGTATAACTGTTCAAACAATTCATTTAGTTTACGTTCATTATTGGTTAAGCGTTCTTCAATCGAGTGCAGCAAAATCGTACGGTTGGAATTAAGCATGTTATACAGCATGTACTGCGAAACATAAGTTTGAAAGTTATGGTGATACTGTTTGGAAATATCCAATAAACGCTGTTCATTTAAAATAATTAACTCTAAATAGAGCTGATTTTTACTTTTGAAATATTTATAAATTGTGCCTTTGGCAATATCTAACTCTGCAGCCAACTCACTTAATGTAATATCATTATGATTTTCCAGTAATAAAACCTCAGCCATTGCCAAAATTTTCTCTTTACGACGTCGGAAATTTTCTTGGCGTAGAGTCGTCATCAATCAATATTCCAATTACAACCAATTAAGCATGTTGGAGTCTAGTGCAGTTTGAGCAACTTGAAAATAGCACCAAGGTCTTGAAAAGGTAAGTTTTAACGTATGTTCATCAGTGAACCAATGAATTTAAAAAATATCATGTGAAAAATAGCACAATCCATAAGCCAAATCGGTTGTCAATAAAACTGAACCAAACAGGTCATTTTAGTGAAATAAAATTGGATTTCTAAAACTTTTATTCTATTTTTCATAAGCAAGGCCTAAAAGTCTAAGATCAATCAAGCATAGCAATTCAGCACTTTGCGAGATTGCAATGCTCATCTTTTGATTTACATTTAACGTGAATTACTTGCTAACTCACAGGGATGTTATTTGTAATTTTAAAAAGCATGGCTTTTACGGTAATCACTTTAAAAAGACGGTAATAAGGGACTAAAAATGATTGTAATTGTAGATGCTGTACGTACCGCAATGGGCGGCTTTCAAGGTTCACTGGCAAGTTGTATAGCACCCGATTTAGGCGCGGTTGCAATTCAACACGCAGTTGCACGTGCAGGTTTAAGTGGGACTGACATTGATGAAGTAATTTTTGGTTGTGTATTGCCTGCAGGTTTGAAGCAAGGCCCTGCACGTCAGGCGATGCGTCAAGCGGGTTTACCCGATAGTACAGGTGCAACCACCATCAATAAAATTTGTGGCTCTGGCATGAAAGCTGTTATGCAGGCAGCCGATGCTATTCAGGCAGGTTCAGCGCAGATTGTGGTCGCTGGCGGTATGGAATCTATGTCGAATGCGCCGTATTTGCTAGATAAAGCACGTGCAGGTTTCCGTATGGGACACGGCAAAGTCACAGACCACATGTTTCAGGAAGGTTTAGAAGATGCTGAAACAGGCTTGTCGATGGGCGTGCTGGCGCAAGACATGGCAGACAAGAAAAACTATACCCGTGAGCAGCAGGATGAATACGCAATTCGCTCTTTAAACCGCGCGGTAGAAGCCATTCAAAACGGTTATTTTAAAAATGAAATCGTGCCTGTCACTGTTCATTCACGTAAAGGTGATGTGATTGTCGATCAGGATGAACAACCGTTAAATGCCAAAGTCGATAAAATTAGCAGTTTGCGTCCCGCATTTAAAAAAGATGGCACGATTACAGCCGCCAATGCCAGCTCTATTTCAGATGGCGCATCTGCTCTGGTGATTACATCAGATGTGGTTGCGGCAGAGCGTGGCTTAAAACCGCTTGCAAAAGTTGTGGCATACGCGACACATTCACAACATCCTTCTGAGTTTACTCTTGCTCCTGTAGGGGCGATTCAAAAAGTGCTAGATAAAGCAGGGTGGTCGGTTGCCGATGTAGATTTGTGGGAAATTAATGAAGCCTTTGCCATGGTAACCATGCTTGCGATAGATGCTTTTGATTTAGACCCTGCCAAAGTGAATATTCAGGGTGGTGCATGTGCTTTGGGGCATCCTCTAGGTTCTTCAGGTTCACGTATTATTGTGACGCTCATTCATGCATTGCAACGTATAGGCGCGAAAAAAGGCGTGGCATCTTTATGTATTGGCGGTGGTGAAGCCACAGCGATTGCGGTGGAGTTAGTTTAAGTCCAGCTCGTCTAACTGCAGATTCATCTATAAAAAATAGAGTTCTCGAAAGAACTCTATTTTTTTAACTTATTAACAATAACAATGAAGTTTTATGCTTGGATAAACTGCTTCACTGCTTGGTTAAATTCATTTGGCAATTCTACGTTAGAAATGTGCGATGCATTGATTTCAAACAATTGGCTATTGGCAATACGTTCAACCATAAATTGACCATCGACAACTGTTGTCACAGGGTCTTGCTGACCTGCAACCACTAAAACAGGCACAGTGATGTCTTTAAGTTGTTCACGTACATCCGCTTTAGCCAAAGCTTCGCAACAGCTCGCATAACCTTCGGCGCTGCCAGCTGCCAAGTCGTTTTGAAGATTGTTGACCACTGTCGCGTTGCTTTGGATAAAGGGTTTAGTAAACCAGCGTGATGCTGCAGTCGAAGCAATCGGTTGTAAACCTTGTTCACGTACCAATGCGGCACGGTCATTCCAAGCCTGTTCTTGACCAATTTTTGCCGCAGTATTACACACCACCACCTGATTAAAACGTTCAGGGCGATGAATCGCTAACCATTGACCTGTTAAACCGCCCATAGAAATACCACAGAATGCCGCTTTTTCAACATTTAAGTGATCGAGTAGATTTACAACATCTTGACCCAATTGATCAATGCTATATGGACCTTGCGGAGCTGATGATGCACCGTGACCACGTGTGTCGTAGCAAATTACAAAAAAGTCTTGCTGGAAAAAATCAATCTGTGCTTGCCACATTTTGAAGTTTGTACCCAGCGAGTTTGAAAAAATCAGTGCAGGTTTTGTAGCATCACCAAAAGTTTGGTAATTGATTTGCGCATCATTTGAGGTAAAAGTTGGCATTTTTTTTAAATCCTTAATCTTATAAATCCCCCTAAATCCCCCTTTATGAAAGGGGAACTTTTAATGAGGATTAAACACGTTCAATAATCAAAGCAATACCTTGACCAACACCGATACACATTGAACATAAACCGTATTTACCGCCAGTTTGTTCAAGTTGGTTCAGTGCTGTAGTGACTAAACGCGCACCAGATGCACCAAGTGGGTGACCTAAAGCAATTGCACCACCGTTTGGATTGACTTTCTCTGAACCATCTTCAATGCCTAAGTCACGAGTACATGCTAATGCTTGTGCAGCAAAGGCTTCGTTCAGTTCAATCACGTCCATTTGTTCAATGGTCAAACCTGTTTGTGCCAACAATTTTTTGATTGCAGGCGCAGGACCAAAGCCCATAATACGTGGTTCAACACCAACAACAGTTGAAGCAATGATTTTGGCACGTGGTTTTAAGCCGTGTTGTGCAACCGCTTCTTCAGAAGCAATCAGTAGGGCAGCCGCACCATCGTTAATACCTGACGCGTTACCTGCAGTCACAGTACCGTCTGCTTTTACCACTGGCTTTAATTTTGCCAATGCTTCTGCTGTGGTTGATGCACGTGGATGTTCGTCTGCAGCAACAACGACAGGCTCGCCTTTACGTTGTGGAATTTCCACTGCAATAATTTCTTTGTCAAAGAAACCGCGTGCTTGTGCAGCAGCAGTACGTTGTTGGCTGGTTAGAGCAAACAAGTCTTGATCGGCACGGTTAATATTGAACTGTTCCGCTACATTTTCAGCAGTTTGCGGCATAGTTTCTACGCCGTACATTTCTTTGAGTTTCGGGTTAATGAAACGCCAGCCCATTGTGGTGTCTTCAATTTTTTGACTACGACCATAAGCAGATTCTGATTTACCCATCACAAATGGAGCGCGGCTCATTGATTCAACACCACCTGCAATAATCAGGTTTGCTTCACCTGCTTTAATTGCACGTGCGGCCATTGCAATTGCGTCTAGCGATGAACCACATAAACGGTTTACAGTGGTTGCTGGCACTTGGTACGGTAAACCTGCTAAAAGTGCAGACATACGACCCACGTTACGGTTGTCTTCACCTGCTTGGTTGGCACAGCCGTAAATCACGTCATCAACTTGTTCCCAGTTTACAGATGGATTGCGTTGCATAAGTGCTTTGATCGGTAATGCGCCTAAGTCATCAGCACGGACTGGAGCTAAACCACCTGCATAACGACCAAATGGGGTACGGATGGCATCGACGATATATGCGTTTTTCATATTTTATTTTCCAAATATCTTAATCTCTCCCAACCTCCCTTTAAAAAAGGGAGGAGATTCCCACCTAAAATTACTTGATGGAAGTCCCCCTTTGAAAAAGGGGGATTTAGGGGGATTAAAAATTATATTTAAAGACGATTAAGCCTGAGTCGCATCAATCAGCTTTGCACCAGTCAATGACTGTAATTCTTCAAAGCTCAAGCCTTCAACTTTTTCAAGAACTTTCATGCCTTCAGGAGTTACGTCAATCACACATAAGTCAGTGTAAATGCGGTCTACACATTTCAAGCCAGTTGCTGGGTAAGTCAATTCAGCCACGATTTTTGGTTCACCTTTTTTGGTGACGTGATCGGTTGTGATAAAGACTTTTTTCGCACCAACGGCTAAGTCCATTGCGCCACCAACAGCAGGAATCGCATCTGGCGCACCTGTGTGCCAGTTTGCCAAGTCGCCATTTTCAGCCACTTGGAATGCACCCAATACTGCGATGTCTAAGTGACCGCCACGCATCATGGCAAAAGAGTCACCATGATGGAAGAATGAGCCGCCTGTTAGCATGGTCACGAATTCTTTACCTGCGTTGATTAACTCAGGGTCTTCTTCACCTGCAGGAGGTGGTGGACCGAAAGCCAATAAACCGTTTTCAGAGTGTAAGAATACGTCTTTGTCTGAAGGCAGGTAGTTTGAAATTTTAGTTGGTAAGCCAATGCCGAGGTTGACATAAGCACCGTCTGGAATGTCTTGTGCCACACGTTCAGCGATTTGATCACGTGTTAATTTGGTATAGCTCATGATGTTCTCCTTCACGTGACAGTTATGCAGATTGTTCAGGTTGTTTTGCGCCAACGGCAACAACGTGCTGAACGAAAATACCCGGAGTGATGATGTGTTCAGGATCTAACGCGCCTAACTCAACCACTTCAGAAACCTGTGCAATTGTCACATCGGCAGCCATCGCCATGATTGGGCCAAAGTTACGTGCAGATTTACGGTACACCAAGTTACCCCAACGGTCGCCTTGCTGTGCTTTAATTAAAGCAAAGTCTGCGCGGATTGGGTTTTCTAGTACGTAGTCTTTACCTTCATAATTTAAGGTTGGTTTGCCTTCTGCAAGTAAAGTACCAAAACCTGTAGGGGTATAGATTGGACCTAGACCCATACCTGCAGCCTGAATACGGCATGCTAAGTTACCTTGCGGCACCAGTTCAAGCTCGATTTTGCCTGCGCGGTAAAGTTCATCAAATACCCAAGAGTCAGACTGACGTGGGAATGAACAGATAATTTTACGTACCGCGCCAGCTTTTAGCAGTTTCGCTAAACCGTAGTCACCATTACCTGCGTTGTTGTTTACAATAATTAAATCTTTGATGCCAAGTTCAATCAAACCATCAATGAGTTCCGCTGGCTGACCTGCGGTACCAAAACCACCAATCATGATGGTTGAACCATCTTTAATTTGCGAAAGGACTTCTGTTAAAGAAGTTTGACTTTTATCAATCATAATGTGTCCTAGACAATTGCCTGTCCATTAACTTTTGGAACTTTGAGTTGAAGGTAGGGGTGCTGCTGAGTTGTCGCGTTTGGTTAATACCCAATGTGCGATCAAACCAATACAGATGCCCCAAAATACAGAACTTAGCCCTAAAAACTGCATGCCAGAGGCAGTTGCTAAAAAGGTGATGAGGGCTGCATCACGCTGTGATTCTTTACTCATTGCAACTGAAATATTGGTGGCAATTGCACCCAAAAGTGCAAGTCCAGCCAAAGCTGCAATCAGTTCTTTGGGCAATAGGCTAAATAGCATGACGATGCTACCCGCAAATAACCCACCTAAAATATAGAAAATACCGTTTGCAACACCTGCAATATATCGCTTTTCTTTCAGTTCGTGCGCATCTTTACCTAAGCATAATGCTGCAGTAATAGAGGCAAGTACAATGGTAATTCCTCCCACACACGCAACGGCAAGAGAAGCGATACTGGTCGCACTAATAATAGGCTTAGCAGGCATGTCATAACCGCTAATTTTAATAATTGCCATACCCGGTAAAAACTGCCCAGACAAGCTGACTAAAATTAAAGGTAATGCCAAGTTTAAGGTTGAATTCCACGTCCATTCAGGTGCAATAAACTGTGGAATTGCCAAACTAAAATTGGTGGTGACAGGGTTAATTTTACCGAGCATTAAGCTGAGTATAATGCCTGCAGCAAGCACCCAAATCATGGCATAACGTGGACTAAAACGCTTTGCCAATAAAAATACCGCTAGCATCCCAAATACAATGTATGGCAGGGTATCGGTTGCAGTAAATAAGCCTAAGCCAAATTGAACCAAAATACCTGCCATCATGCCTGCTGCGACTTCTTGCGGAATCCAAGACAGGAGTTTGTCAAAATAACCTGTGATTCCAATCAAAAAAATCACCACAGCAGAGGTGATGTAGGCTGCAACTGCTTCATTCAGGGTAATATCGGGAAACAGTGTGACCAGCAATGCGGTACCGGGTGCAGACCAAGCGGTGACCACAGGCACTTTGTATTTAATGGACAAAAAGATACCTGCGACAGCAGCACCAATAGAAATTCCCCAAATCCATGAAATCATCATGTCTGGGGAAACTTGGGCTTGCTGTGCCGCTTGGAAAAAGATGATCAATGGCCCTGAATAGGAGATCAGCACTGCTAAGAATCCTGCAACAGTGGCTGAAATTGACCAGTCATTTTTTAAAGTTTGGAACAGGTGACTCATTGACGATTTGCCTCCTTGCGTCAAGCAATGATCCTGTTGAAGTTGGTCATGATCTTGGCTTAGCCCTGATCACCACCACCTACAGGTACAACGGTACCTGTCATGTACGATGACTCATCAGAAGCAAGGAACAGAATCGCATTCACTTGTTCCTGAATGGTGCCATAGCGACCCAAGAAGGTACGATCAATGGTTTGATCTACCACTTGTTTCATCCACTCTTTTTCAGATTCTGAAAGTGGGTTGGCATTACGTGGCACTTTACGTGGTGGCGCTTCTGTACCGCCAGTTGCAATAGCATTCACACGAATACCATCTTTGGCATGTTCAAAGGCGAGGGAAGCGGTTAAACCGTTTACACCACCTTTAGACGCCGAATATGGCACGCGGTTAATACCACGTGTTGCAATTGAAGATACGTTTACAATGGTACCTTTCTGGTTTTTCACCATTTCAGGCAATACTGCGCGGCAGCACCACATAGTAGGGAACAATGAACGATTCACTTCTTTGATAATTTCTTCTTCAGAAAATTCTTCAAAAGGTTTCATCCAAATTGCACCGCCTACGTTGTTGATGAGCACATCAACACGACCATAGGTTTCAAGTGCTTTAGCAACCACAGATTCTGCACCTGCAAAAGTTTCAAGGTTGGCTTTTACGGTTACTGCATCGCCACCGTGTTCTTCAATTTCGGCCAACACTTCTTCTACATAGGGAGAAAGGTCTGCCATAACCACTTGGGCACCTTCACTTGCCACTTGTAAAGCCACACCGCGACCAATGCCTTGAGCGGCACCAGTCACGATTACAACTTTGTTTTCAAATCTTTTTGTGCGATTCATTGTATTCTCCGACTATGTTTCTAGACTGTATAACAAACTTAGTTGGCAGAGAATTTTTCAAATAGGAAGCTTGCAGGTTTAACACCTTCTGCATCTAACCAGCCACGTACCGCTTCTACCATTGGCACTGGACCACATAGGTAGATGTCTACATCACCACCGTTGAGCCATTCGTTTTCGATATGGCCAGTCACGTAACCTTTACGCTCGTGTGCAGATTCTGGATTTGCCACTACAGTGCGGTACTCGAACCAAGAGAATTTTTCTTGTAGTTCGTTTAATTTTTCAATTGCAACCAAGTCAAAGTCATTGGTCACACCAAAAACTAAACGTACAGGGTGCTCAGAACCTTTTTCTTCAAGTACTTGCAGCATAGACATAAATGGTGCAATACCTGTACCACCTGCTAACATCACTACAGGGCGTGCTACATTACGTAAGTAGAAGCTACCAAATGGACCCGTAAAGGTCATTTTGTCGCCAGCTTTGGCATTTTGGCTTAATAATTCGCTCATTTTGCCGTTTGGTACGTTACGTACTACAAAACTAGTTAAGCGGTTACCAGGCTTAGAGCTGAAAGAATATGAACGGGTTTCTGTTGTACCAGGAATACCCACATTCACGTATTGACCTGCAAGGAAGTGAATGTCTGGTTGACCTTCATCTAACTGAATGTCAAAAGTAATGGTCGAGTCAGATAAGTTTTCGACACGAGCCAAAGTACCTTCAAATGCATGAATTTCAGTTTTACATACATCAGAAGTTGCTTGAATTTGGAATACTGCGTCAGAAGTTGGTTTACATTGGCATGCAAGAATGTAGCCTTGTTCAGCTTCTTCTGGTGTCAATGCATCTTCAATATAAGTTTCTTCAGGCATGTCATACGAACCTGATTCACAAAACGCACGGCACGTTCCACATGCACCGTCACGGCAGTCCAAAGGAATATTGATCTTTTGACGGTAAGCTGCGTCTGACAGTGTTTCACCATCTGTAACAGAAATAAAACGTGTAACGCCATCTTCAAATTGAAGTGCAACATTGTGGTTTGACATGGCTGAATATCCTATATAAATCTTTGAAACTAGACCTTTCAGCCAAGATTCCATCTGGCTGAAAGGTTTTTACCTTGCTGTAAATGAATACAGTCTTAGAGGTGATAAATGTCGATTACTTGGTTGATGTAATCGTTTTTCAGCACCACGTACTTGCTTAAAATTTGTGGTTTGTCGCCAGAAAAGTCGATTTCGTAGCGTGACATACCAAAGTAGCTGTAGTTGGTTTTGTAACGAAAACTCAAGGTGTTCCAGTTAAAACGTACAGTCACTTTATCGCCATCACGTTCAACAATTTCGATGTTGTTGATGTTGTGGCTCGTACGTGTGTCTGGCATGGTTGCAGACGAACGTTCAGTTTTGATACGGAACACACGGTCTTCCAAACCTTGACGGTCTGGGTAGTAAATCAAAGAGATTTCAGACTGTGGATCTGTAGTTAATTGGTCATCGTCATCCCAAGCTGGCATCCAGAAAGAAGCAGTGGGAGCGTAGCACTGTAACCACTCATCCCATTGTTCATCATCTAAAAAGCGAGCTTCTTGATAAAGGAACTGTGCAACTTTTTCTAAAGTGATGTCGCTCATGCGTTTTCTCCTTCAGTAGATGCCGCAATTTCTTTTTCAGTTGCGATGCCTTGTTTGATGAGTTCTAACCAGTGTTGGTGCTGAGCAAGGTATAAACCTTCGTCTTCAGTTTTAATACCTGAAAGTTTTGGTTTTAAACCAATTTCGTTGGCTGCATCGTCTGGACCTTGGATCCAGTGCTTAGAGCCACGGCACATATCGTTCCACTCAAGTGCGATACCTGCGTAACCTGCCTGACATGCACGGAATTCTTCAAGATCGTCTGGGGTTGCCATACCTGATGCGTTAAAGAAATCTTCGTATTGACGGATACGGCGTGCGCGTGCTTCTGGCTCTTCACCCACAGGTGCGATACAGTAAATAGTCACTTCAGTCTTATCTACAGACAGCGGACGTAACACACGAATTTGTGAACCGAACTGATCCATGAAGTACACGTTTGGATAGATGCACAAGTTACGTGAACGTTCGATCATCCATTTCGCCATCGCTTCACCGTATTGCTCGGTGTATTCATCTTTCTTGGCAAAGTTAGGACGGTCTTCAGGGTTTGCCCATTGTGTCCAAAGTAGCATGTGACCATTTTCAAAGCCGTAAGAACCACCGCCTTGTTTGCCCCATGAACCTGCACTCATAGCACGAATATTGTCGCCAGCTTCTTTTTCTTTACGTTGCTGAGTTGTTGCAGCGTAGTTCCAGTGTACTGCAGATACGTGGTAACCATCGGCACCGTTTTCAGCAGTTAACTTCCAGTTACCTTCATAAGTGTAAGTAGAAGAACCACGTAAAACTTCAAGACCTTGTTGTGATTGACCCACAATCATGTCAATGATTTTAGTTGCTTCACCTAGGTATTCTTCTAAAGAAGGAACATCTGGGTTTAAGCTACCAAACAAGAAACCTTTATAGCTTTCAAAACGGGCAACTTTTTTCAAGTCGTGTGAACCGTCTTTGTTGAAGCAATCTGAATAACCCGCATCGGCAGGGTCTTTCACTTTTAACAACTTACCAGAGTTGTTGAAAGTCCAACCGTGGAATGGGCAAGTATAAGTTGCTTTGTTACCACGCTTGTAACGACATAACTGTGCACCACGGTGTGAACACGCATTAATCATGGCATTTAATTCGCCATTACGGTTACGTGCAATGATGATTGGCTGACGGCCAATGTAAGTGGTGTAGTAGTCATTGTTGTTTGGAATTTGGCTTTCGTGTGCCAAATAAACCCAGTTGCCTTCAAAAATGTATTTCATTTCTAGGTCAAACAGGGCTTGGTCTGTGAATACTGAACGGTGTAGTTTAAATTCACCAGATTCAAAATCATCAACCAATAGCTCATCAATGCGGTCTAAGTGGCTGGTGTTAATTACAGGAATACGAGGCATGTCCTTTCTCCGACTTTCCAAGGAGGGGAAGTCATCGGGATGAATCTAATGATTACATCCCGATTCCATTCAAATTATGCGCTTGCGCGGCGACGTTCAACTTCAGTAGAAGGAGCGCCTTCTTTATCTTTCTGAAGAATAACGTTGAATTGGATGTATTTGAAAGGACCTTTCAAACCACGACGTGCGATTTCAGCTTCGTCAGTTACGTCTACAGCTTCAGCAACTAGACCTTCACGAGTACCGAATGCGAAGTCGTCCCAAAGGTATTTATCACCTTCGATGTTGAACTGAGTCGTAAGCTTACGGTAGCCAGGTGCAGAGATGAAGTAGTGCACGTGAGCTGGACGTTGACCGTGACGAGAGATTTGGTTCAATACACCTTGAAGTGGACCTTCAGGGTTTAAGCCATAACCTACAGGCATAGTTGTTTGAGCAACATATTGACCTTTTTCGTCAGCTAAGATTGAGCGACGTAGGTTGAAGTGGCTTTGTGACTTATCAAAGAATGAATAGTTACCGTGGCTGTTTGCATGCCATACTTCAACTTTAGCACCAGGAATGATGTTGCCGTCAGTGTCAGTTACTGTACCGTCAATGATTAAAGTCGGGATTTTGCCTTCTTCAGAACCATCGTCCATACGAGCAAAACCAGTAGATTCAGGCGCACCTGCAACATACAATGGACCTTCAATTGTACGTGGCGTACCACCAGTCAAGCCTGCTTTCGCGTCAGCTTCGTCAGCACGTAAGTCTAGGAAGTGTTCAAGACCTACAGCAGAACCCATCAATGCAAACTCATCAGCTTTTGCAATATCAATGATAGTTTCAATACCTTTCCAAACTTCTGATTGGCTTAAATCTAAGTCTTCAATCGCTTGGAATAAATCTGTAACTAAACGAACAAGTACCTGTTGTACACGTGCATTTACTGGACCTTCTGAAGTGTCCACGTTACAAGCTTTAACTACATTTTCAATGGTTTGACGATCCATTTTGTTACTCCTTAGGGGTGTGCGCTGTGGTGGCGAATATCTCTGGACTAAAAACGAGATAATTGGCTGCCACTTTCCTTGTTTACTTGGTTTGCTAAATGTTTACTTTGGTGCTGGAGTAAGGTGCTTACTCCAGTTTCCGAATTAAATCAGGTGTCATCTTCACGAATTGATGAAGGGTGGCGGTTCAATGCCATCACTTCAATATTCATGTAAGGGTAGAGCGGAAGACCTTGCAGAATGTTGTGCAGTTCTTCATTGCTCTCAACATCAAAAATACTGATGTTTGAATACTGGCCAGTAATACGCCAAATATGACGCCATTTACCTTGACGCTGTAATTCCTGCGAATATGCTTTTTCAACGGCTTTAATTTCGTTAGCAGTTTCTGCTGGCATATCCAATGGAATGTTTACATCCATACGTACGTGGAAAAGCATGGGTTTCTCCTAATTACTGACGACGCAAGTTGTCAATTTTGTCTTCATCCAACTCAATACCTAAACCTGCACCTGTTGGAAGGTGTAATTCAAAGTCTTGGTACTGAAGTGGAGTTTTTAAAATTTCTTCGGTCAGCAATAACGGACCAAATAATTCTGTGCCATAAGCTAAATTCTGGAAGGTCGAGAACACATGCGCAGATGCAATCGTGCCGACAGGGCCTTCAAGCATTGTGCCGCCATATAGGTCGATGCCTGCCAACTGTGCAATTGTTGCAACTTCACAACCTTCGATTAGACCCGCAGATTGGGCAACTTTAACTGCAAATACAGATGCAGCATTACGTTTTGCCAATTGATAAGCGCTTTGTGGGCCCATCAATGATTCATCTGCCATGATGGCAATATCAAATTTACGTGTTAAACGCTCCATGGCATCAATGTTGTCAATTGCACATGGTTGTTCAATTAAATCGACACCACCATCTTGTAAAAGCTGGATGCCTTTAATTGCTTCAAGTTCTGACCAAGCACGGTTTACGTCTACACGAATAGAAACGTCTTTACCCAATGCTTGTTTGATTGCCAATACGTGTTCTACATCTTGCTCTACTGGGCGTGAACCGATTTTGAGCTTGAATGTGTTGTGGCGTTTAGCCGCAATCATTTTTTGTGCTTCAGCGATGTCTTTTTCTGTATCGCCAGATGCAAGTACCCATAACACAGGAACCGAGTTGCGTAGGCGACCACCTAAAATTTCACTTAAAGGTTGGTTTAAGCGCTGCGCTTGAATATCTAATAAAGCAGTTTGAATGGCACATTTCGCGAAACGGTTGCCATTGATATTCTTTTTAATGACCTGTAAAGTTTGCGCAACATTCAAGCCAGCTAAAGTTTTTAGCAATGATGCGAAATATGTTTCGATATTGGTTTTTACGCTTTCTGGGCTTTCTTCACCATAGCCCAAGCCGCCAATCGTGGTTGCTTCGCCCCAGCCAATAAAACCATCTTCAGTGGTGATTTTGACTAATACAAGGGTTTGGGTTTGCATGGTTGCAACCGCCATCTTGTGTGGACGGATGGTTGGTATTTCCACCAGCAAAGTTTCTACTGACTTATACATGGTTTGCCCTTCATATCATTGCTTTATTACAGTTATGTGATATACCTTAAAAGAATAAATTGCATTGGTCGAAGATCAAATATGCATTTTTTTATACTTAAAAGGTATTTTGAGCTATGGAACTCAGACATTTACGTTATTTTGTTGCTGTTGTAGAAGAGCAAAGTTTCACCAAGGCAGCAGAAAAACTCTTTATTGCTCAACCACCTTTGAGCAGACAGATCCAAAATTTAGAACAAGAGCTTGGAATTCAACTATTTGAGCGTGGAAGTAGACCGCTTAAGACCACCGAAGCAGGCCAATTCTTTTACCAACATGCCGTTAAACTTTTGTCTAATGCGGAAGAAATCAAGTCGATGACAAAACGTGTCGGTATTGCTGGTCGTACTGTGACTATTGGCTTCGTTGGTTCTTTATTGTTCGGATTATTGTCAAGAATTGTGTATTTGTTTAAGCAGCAGCATCCGCATTTAAAAATAGAAATGGTGGAAATGACCACCAATGACCAAATTCAGGCACTTAAAGAAGGGCGCATAGATGTTGGATTTGGACGCTTAAGAATTTCTGATCCTGCAGTTAAACGTATCTTATTACGTGAAGAACGCTTGATGGTTGCAGTACATTCGAGCCACCCATTTGCGGCACAAAAAGAAGGTGTATATTTGGCGGATGTTGTTGATCAACAAGTATTTTTATATCCAAATCACAACAAGCCAAACTTCTCTACCCAAATTCGTGGCGTGTTTTCTGAGTATGGTTTAGAACCTCGCAAAATTCGTGAAGTGCGTGAATTACAATTGGCGTTGGGTTTTGTTGCTGCAGGTGAGGGCTTGTGTATCGTGCCAGAAAGCGCACAAAGTATTCATTTGGCACATTTGCACTTTATACCTTTATTAGATGACTCGGCTGTAAGTCCTGTGTTTATGGCAATTCGTAATATGGATGAAAGTGAAGACATTCGATCTTTGTTTGACTGCATTTATCAAGTTTATGATTTGGAAGCATTTACTTATGATCGCAATGTATTCTAGTAAAGCCATATAAAACAAATATTTATAACTATATTTTTTATATAAAAGCACAGATATTTTTAACAAAATACTGTTATGTGAATTGCCTGAAAAAACTTTTTTAAGCATCACATTACAGTATTTTTTTCGCCTTGTTATTTTTATCTATTTTAAAATCAATATCTTACAAATTATAGACTTTTTAGGTATGTATCCATGCCTATTCAGTTTTGGACAAATTTTAACTTATTATTCATTGTGTGCATCTGAGTTGGAGTAACGGACTTCACAATTAGGAGGTGAAGCAAGATGCAAAGCAATAAAATTAATATTAATACCTTGATTGACGAGGCCAAGTTCACGCCATTCCATTGGGGCGTATTGTTTTGGTGTTTGATGATCATTATTTTTGACGGTTACGATTTGGTCATTTATGGGGTTGCATTACCATTACTTATGCAAGAGTGGGCGCTCAGTGCGGTACAAGCAGGTTTACTGGCCAGTACGGCATTGTTTGGCATGATGTTTGGTGCCATGACCTTCGGTACGTTATCGGACAAGTTGGGTCGTAAAAAAACCATTATGATCTGTGTGGCTATTTTTAGTGGCTTTACCTTCTTTGGCGCATTTGCGACTAACCCTGTTGAATTTGGTATTTTACGTTTCCTTGCAGGCTTAGGTATTGGCGGTGTAATGCCAAACGTAGTGGCATTAATGACTGAATATGCGCCAAAGCGTATTCGTAGTACTTTAGTTGCACTTATGTTCAGTGGTTATGCGATTGGTGGTATGACATCAGCATTGTTGGGTGCATGGTTAGTGCCAGAGTTTGGTTGGAAAATCATGTTTTACATCGCAATTATTCCATTGGTGGCTTTACCATTAATTTGGAAATTCTTGCCTGAGTCACTCATGTATTTGACCAACAAGAAAGAAATTGAGCAAACCCGTAGTATTGTGCAAAAAATTTCACCAAGCCAACAATTAAATGGTGACACTGAGTTTGTACTGAATGAAGTGACTAAAGGCGATGAAGCACCTGTAAAAGCATTGTTCCAGCAAGGCCGTATGTTCAGTACGTTCATGTTCTGGATCGCATTCTTCATGTGCTTGTTAATGGTTTATGCTTTGGGCAGCTGGTTACCAAAATTAATGATCCAAGCGGGTTATTCATTGGGTGCAAGTATGATCTTCCTATTCGCACTGAATATTGGTGGCATGATTGGCGCAATTGGTGGTGGTGCATTGGCTGACCGCTTCCATATCAAAAAAGTACTCACCATTATGTTTATCTGTGGTGCAGCAGCATTAATTCTGCTTGGCTTTAACAGTCCACAAATTGTGTTGTACACCTTAATTGCAGTTGCAGGTGCAGCGACAATTGGTTCACAAATCTTGCTTTATACTTTCGTCGCACAATATTACCCATCTACTGTACGTTCTACAGGTATGGGCTGGGCGTCAGGTATTGGTCGCATCGGTGCAATCGTTGGGCCAGTACTCACAGGTGCACTATTAACCATGAATTTACCGCACCAAATGAACTTCTTTGCTATTGCGATTCCAGGTGTAATTGCTGCCTTAGCAATCTTCATGGTGAATTTAAAAACGTCTGTAGAAGCTAAAGCCGCTGCGGAGCCTGCTGTAGAAAGCAATCCAGTCGCACAAAAAGCAACCCAATAATTTCTTTACCTTTCCATTAATCTACAGTCATCAATGATATAGATCGCCATCGTAAGAGATGGTGATCTGTTGCTAGAATTTGATGGCACAATAACAAGCGAGTTTAGGATGAACGCGAAAATATTAACCCAATCTACACATTTTCAATCTACAACGGTTCGACCAACAATGCAGCGTACGCTCATGATGAGCATGATTGCATTGAGCATGGGCGGTATGAGTGTTGCAGCACAAGCGCAAACTCAACAGCAAAAAGAAATTGAACAACTTAGACAAGAAGTTCAGGCTTTACGTGGTTTGATTGAGCAGCAAAAAGTACAAAATGCACAAACTGCAACAGCAATTGCCAATGTGCAACGTACTGCAGCAGCGCCAGTTGCTAATCCTGTGTTAAAAACTGCCAAAGGTGCCGAATTTAATCTATATGGTAATGTGCGTTTAGATGCTTCTTATCAGGTAGAAGGTGGCGCTAAAGATATGCCGTATAACCAAATTAACGGTGTACCACTTGAAGGCAATAAAGAACAAAGTGATCGTTTAAGATCAACACTTTCTGCAACCCGTTTAGGTTTAGATTTTAAAAGCCCTGTGGGTGAACAAGACGTAAAAGGTAAACTTGAAGTTGACTTCTTGGGTGGAGCAAATCTTGATAACTTACGTATTCGTCATGCTTACTTGAACTACGGCAACTGGTTAATTGGTCAAACTTGGTCAAACTTTGCGATTCCAGACTATATGCCAGAAACCATTGATGCTTTGGCGTATGTTGGTGGTGCGGTGAAACGTACACCACAAGTACGCTATACAACAAAGTTTAGCCCACAAACCAATTTGGTGGTTGCAGCTGAAGACCCTAAAGACAGTTCAATCAACCAGCGTTTACCTGCATTAACTGCGCGTTTAAATCATCAATTTGCAGATAATTTAAATGTCAGCGTACGTGCGATGGGACATGAAAAACGTGTCAATTCTGATGAAGAAATGGCATGGGGTGTCGGTGTAGGTGCTAAATACGATGTTGTACCGGGCACGACTTTAAAAGCCGATTATTACCATGTAAAAGGTGATAGCAGCTTTGTATCATTTACCAACAAAGGTGTTGCTGTTACTAACCTTGATGACAAAGGTGCGATTACTGCAACGAGTGCTATCGCAGCGCAAAGTGAATTCGATTCAATTATGGTCGGTATTACACAAAAGTTTGGTGACAAAGTGCATGGCACTTTGGGTTATGGTTATATGAGTTTTGACAAAGACCCTAACTACATTGCAGCAACGAAAGACACAACCACGATTAACAAAGACTTATGGCAAGCTTGGGCAAACGTATTCTATAGCCCACGTAAACCGTTAAGCTTTGGTTTAGAATATGTTTATGGTGAGCGTGAAGCATTTGGTGAAGCAGCAAATGGCAGCAAAACAGGTGAAGATAACCGAATCAATGCAGTCGCAATTTATAACTTCTAAAATTGTACTGTAAACCACAAAAGAGCTGAGCCAAAAACTCAGCTCTTTTTTTATTGTCGGGTGATCGGCTTGGCAATTAGGCATGAGTATATTGCGTGATGTGCTGTTGTATCACCTCAGACAAAACATCCAATGCAGCAGCAATATCACTGTTCCAAGCAAAAGAGCAGTTTAAACGGATAAAGTTCTGGCTGACCTGTTCAGAACGGAATAACTGACTTGGCGCAATGCCAATCTTGTTTTGAATCAATAGCTGATAAATCGTATAGCCATCTATATATGCAGGCAGTTCAATCCATAAAAAGTATCCACTAGAATAGTAGTGAATTTTGCAGGTTGGGTTTAAGCGTTGTTTCAACTGCTGATAAAACACTTTTTTGTGTTTTTCTAATTGCTTGCGTAATTGACGCAAATGTTTTTCATAATGATGATGTGACAGAAAATCGACCAAAGTGTTTTGCAGTAAGGGACTTGCAGAAACCGTGCTCATGAGTTGCAAATGCTGAATAGCATTGGAAAATTGTCCTGCATAAACCCAACCAACCCGCACAGCAGAACCCAAAGTTTTAGAAAAAGAAGCGCAGTGCAGTACCCGTTGTTGTCGGTCAAAATACTTCATGGGTAGCGGTTTTTGCGTTCCGTAATACAATTCTTGATAGACATCATCTTCAATTAAATACACTTGATATTCTTCAAGCAAACTCGCAATACGTTGCTTAATTTCATCTCTGACACTAAAGCCAATAGGGTTATGAATATTCAACATCAACCAGCAGACTTTAATTGGGTATTGTTTTAAGGCTTGTTCAAATGAGTCTAAATCGAAACCTGAAACAGGGTGTTCTGGAATGGTAATCACCTGTAAACCAAGACGTTCAGCCGCTTGCCATGCACCATAAAAAATAGTTTCTTGTAATAGAATAAAATCTCCAGGTTTGGTCAAAGCTTGTAATGACAAATTGAGCGCATCTAATGCGCCAGATGTAATGACAATGTCATTTGCATGGGTGGGTATGCCTTGTAAACAGTAGCGATTTGCAATTATGGTTCTTAATTCATAATTGCCCGGTGGCATGTGGTCGTGGCTAAAATAACTGCTTTTTCGCTTGGCGTGCTGCGCTAAAATTTGCATTAACTTTGGGTTAAACAGTAATTCTGCATTGGGAAAGGCAGAGCCTAAAGGACTGACATCTGCAGACTGAATTGATTTTAAATAGCCAAAGACCAAAGAGTTCATTTGAATATGTGCATTTAAACTCAAACTGCTTGGTACAGGTCGTTCAGTTTGATTGAGACGTTCTGCGACATAAAACCCCGACTTTTGTTTAGCGTAAACCAATCCCTGAGCTTCAAGTTCTTGATAAGCGTTTAGCACGGTCATTAAGCTATAACCACTGATTTGTGATTGTTCTCTTAACGAAGGTAACTTGCTATGTGCTTTCCATGCACCATTTTCAATGAGTTGCCGAATGTTCAACGCCAATTGTTCAGATTTATACATGGTATGACTCAAGCATTTTTTGCAGCTGTTACTTATTTTGATCTATTTTTAGGTTTAAAACATTAAATAATTTCTGTTTTTATAACAGATTGGCATGTATCTAAAATCAACTGTTATAGTTTTTAATGAATATTTTGTATCTACAGCAATGCTTTAGAATTTTACATAATCTGTATATCCCCATAATCTGGCTAGATTGGAGTCGATATGCAAGAAGATAACTCACGCAAACCACAGAAATATGCCGATAGCAGTATTTCAGACAAAGCATTTAAGCACATGATTATTTGGTTTACCGTGTATGTAGCTTTATTTTGTATCGGAGTGGCTGTTGTGGTGAATTTAGATAAGTTCTAAACAGTTTTTGAATAACAGCACACCTATAATCGCTTCAAGATATGAAAAACATTCATTTGAATTTTAATGAATGTTTTTTTGTTTATAAAAGAGATCGTAAGCGCATAACTCAAAAGCAATAAAGATCGCAAAAATAACGGAATAGGCGTAAATTATAACTTTATCAGTAAAGCATTTGTGGTTGCAATGATTTCGAGTTGGGTGCTCTTTACCTTAATGGCTGCATTTATGCAGGCATGGCGCAATGCCTTTCAAAAACAACTCAGCACAAGTGTAGATGTTTATGGCGTGACTTTGGCACGTTTTATTTTTGCCTTGCCTTTTGCACTGGCGTATTTAAGCATTTTACAATGGCAGCAGCCTGTACAAGCAAAACTGCATTTTAGTTCGATGTTTTGGCTGTATATCATTATTGCAGCAGTGTGTCAGATTTTAGCCACAGCTTTAATGGTAAAACTGTTTCAACAGAAAAATTATGCGGTGGGTGTCGGACTTGCCAAAAGTGAAGCAGTTTTAGCCGCAATTGTAGGCGTGATTTTCCTACAAGAACATTTAAGCGCATTGGCTTGGTTAGGTGTTGCGATAGGCGGTATTGCGGTATTTCTACTGAGTAAAGGCAATCAACGTAGTGATTTTTCATTCACAACTTTAGCCATTGGAATCGGTAGTGGACTCAGCTTTGCGGTGACTTCTTTATTGGTGCGTGAAGCCAGTCTAGAGCTGGATTTCTTACCGTTTATTCACCGTGCTGCATGGGTTTTGGTGTGGGTCATTGGCTTACAATGTTTTATCTTATTGGCTTTTTTAGGTATATTTAAACGACATACCTTATATGCCATGTGGCAGCGGGTTGGATTAACTTTTAAAGTGAGCGTCTGCAGTTTTTTAGCATCACTGGGCTGGTTTAGTGCCATGAGTATGCAAACTGTGGCGATTGTGAAAACACTCGGACAAATTGAAATATTATTCAGCTTACTTATTTCAGCGTATTTCTTTAAAGAAAAACTTGCCCGTACCGATCATTGGGGATTGGGATTGGTCGTGCTTGCAGCAATGTTGGTCATTTGGGCATAGTGTTATATTTCACAGCTATGTAGTTTCAAACTTATGTCAAATCCGTTGACTTCATTTGAGCATCTCAGAAATATAAAAATAAAGATTCTCTATCCGTACAATCTCGTTAGAATACTCACAGCTTATCTTAGAGAATTGTCATGTCTAAACCACAGCAAAAGCAAAAAAACTCAGCCTTGGCAGAATTGATAGAAGAACAAAAACTGCTCTGTGAAGAATTTGGTTCAGCCTATATTGCTGTGAGTGGCGATGATGTTGTCGCAGTTGTAGTCCAGACCTTAAATAAAGATCCACTTGTGGGCTTGCGTAAAGCGCCAGAAGGTGAAGAAAAAGTCGCGTGGTACATTTATGGCGGTGAATTGGGTGAAGATGACGTGAACTTTGAAACCATGCCTGTACGCGAGCTACAAGATATTTTGCCCGATGTGCTTCCATACTTGGCTTTAGAACAAGGCTACCGCTTTATGATTGATGCTGATGACTATGAAGATGTCTGGAAAGAAGGCGATGAGTCTTAAGCCTATGCGCATGTCGAACATGGCAAAAATATCGGTGAGCATTATGCTTGGACTGCAAAGTCTGAGCGTAATGGCACAAGGTATTCAAGCGCAGCAGTTGGCACTTGAAGCATCATCGATGCCTATTACAATCCAACACGCAGTCGATGGATTGACCCAAACGCAATATCAATATTTGTTAAATCAATACACGCAAATTGTGAATGACAGCAAAAAAATACTGGATGACCCAGCTAGCCAAGCAACGGCAGAACAACAAAAACAGGCATTTTGTGCACGCTATCACGCCTATAAAAATATTGCTGAAATTTCCGAGCACAATCCAAACTTGTATCCTGCACCTGTGATGTTAATGGTGGCAAGGCGTTATTTAGAGCAGCAGCACAACAGTTTCACGGCTTCAGGTATGACTGAACAAGTTTTTTGTGCAGGAGCTACATCTAAATAGTGTGATCTGCCTTATAAGTGAATAGCAAATCTGAAGATTGAAGATGCAGACATATAAAACCCCAAAACTGGGGATCCCTTTTAAGCAGATTGTGAAGTCATACTTCATTTTTTATCAATTTTCATGCAAAACTGACTTTGCAAAGACTGTAGAATCTTTTAACTTGCAGGTAGTGAACTGAGGGATAGGCGACATAGATGAAATGGGATGAAATTGGCGAGCAGCCTTGTTCGATTGCACGAACCTTGTCGGTGATTGGTGACCGTTGGACGATGCTGATTATTCGTAATGCCTTTATGGGTATGCGTCGCTTTGATGATTTTCAACAACATTTAGGCGTAACGCGGCATGTATTGTCAGATCGTTTAAAGCGTTTGGTGGAACATGAAATTTTAGTCAAAGTGCCTTATGTAGAGCGCCAAGAACGTTTTGAATATAAATTGACTGAGAAAGGCTTGGAGCTTTATCCCTTAATGCTGTCTATGGCAAATTGGGCAGATAAATGGATGGATCAAGGTTTAGGTAAGCCTGTGGAATACATCCATAAAAATTGTGCTAAGACGTTTCAGCCTGTGGTGGTATGTTCGGAATGTGGTGAAGAACTGCATGCCAAGCAAGTAAAACCACATTTTACCCCAGTGTATTATCAGTACATCCAAGCACAGCAAAATTTAAAACAAACCTAAATCAGTGCCGTATTAATCAGCAACAGTTTGTCTATAAGCAGTTGGCTGGTTTAGGAATACCCGCTAAACGACTTAAATGCCGTGCCACCAAACCTGTATTAAATTTTTCCTGCAAAACAGCGTTGTTAATCTCTGGGCTTACAGTTTTCATTAAAAATTTGATTAAAGGACGGGTTGCAGGTGAGTGTCCAAATTGCTGATAAAATTGGCGTACAGCGTGCAAAACTTCAAAATGCCAAGCTGTGAGTTCAAGCTCTAAACTTTGCGCCAATTCTTGCGCCACTTGTTCATTCCAGACAGTGTAATCCAGCAAATGTCCATCTTGATCTAATTCTAGTGTCATCTCTTGTTTCATTCACCCTTAAAAATGCTTTGCATTGGTTTCATATCATTACGGCTTGCTATTTTAAGCTGATACAGCGCTGATGTGCTAAACACAGCGTTGCAAAAGCTGCATAATTAATCGGCTGTACATTTTCCGCCAAATGACCATTCAATATTTCTGCATCATTTTCCAGTACATATATTTTGTCTAGCTGGGCACAGAGTGGATGTTGCTGATGCAATACCGCATCACCCATAAGTACAACGCTGTCTTGCGGAGCATACAAGGCATTTAGCTCTGCTAAAATTGTTGCGGTGCTATCAAAGCTCGCTTGGATTAAATATAAATTTGCGTCAGACATGCTTTTCTCTTTAGATGTTTAGATATGGTCAAATGATCAATCAGATTGTTAAACCACCGATCAACCTACCAATATAAAACTCGATCAAAGGTTTGAATCAGCTCCCGATTCAGTTCCACCCATTCAATTTCATGTACCGTATTTTTGATAAACGGCGAGTTAGCATGTTTATTTTCAATCAAAATTGGGCTGAGGTCATAAAACTCAAAGCTATCGACCAAATTGGATGCCACTTTAAAAGCATGTTTTAGTGAATCAAATGCCAGTTCCGACTGTAATAGGCTTAATGCCGCATCTTGTAATAACACTTTGACTTCACAACCAAAAGTTGCCAGTACCATTGTTGCAGACAAGCTTTCATGCACTTGTAAGCTGTTTAAATTGGCCTGACGTAAAACCACGAGTACAGTTTTCACACAATTTACCTTTTAAATGCAACAGATTTACAAAATGAATCGCTTAAAATTGAATCAGGCGTTTTGTGCTTTGCACTGCATCGGCCAGTTCGCCCAAGCCAACCAATTCAAAGCCTGCGGCTAAATTGTGTTGGCTCAGTTGATGGCGTTTGGCATTGTCTGCATCGCTAATACCACGTGCCAGTGCGGCACTTACACATACGGGTAAACGAATAGACAATTTTTGCCATTCTGTTTTGAGGTTGCGTTGATCATCGGGTACCCATTGCAACTCATTCGCTACAGCAACGCCATCTTGATAAAAAAACACACGAAAAGCCTCATTTTTCTGTTGTAAGGCTTGAGCAAGACCGAGTGCATGCCATGCATGAATAGAGGTTGGTGCGGAGGTTATTAGTAATAAGGTGCTCATCAAAATTCACTAATGCAATGTGCCAAGGCGCATTCAGACTTTATAAAAAAAGGTAGTATAAATGATTTTAGTGACTGGTGGTTTAGGCTTTATAGGCTCACACATTGCATTAAGCCTAATGGCTCAAGGGCAAGAGGTCATTATTGTAGATAATTTATCCAATGCAAGTATGCAGACTTTAGAGCGACTTGAATATATTGCAGGGCGTTATGTGCCTTTTGCCAAACTGGATGTAAGAAATACGCCTGCGCTGAACAAAGTTTTTGAACAATATTCGATTATTGCGGTGGTGCATTGTGCAGGGTTTAAATCTTTAGAAGAATCGGTGCTTAAACCACTGGAATATTATAACGATAACGTCAGTTGTATTATGAGTTTATTGCGTTCCATGCAACGTACAGGTGTGCGTCGTTTAGTGCATCTTTCAAGTATAGCGGTCTATGGCAAGTCAGGATTGAATCTGGAAGAAAGCCAGAGTTTTAATTACACCTATGCCAATCCGTATGTGAAATCTCAGCAGATGGTTGAAGAAATCATCCGCGATACTTTTAGAACCGATAATGAATGGAATATTGCTATTTTGCGCTTGAGTAATATAGCAGGTGCATTTGAACACGGCATTTTAGGTGAAGTCGTTGCTCCGTTACCTAAAAATATTATTCCTTTGGCGATGCAAGTCGCAGTACAGCAGCGTGAAGCGATTGAATTACGTCAGCAAGCTAATACTGCAGATCAAACTGTAGAACGTAGCTTTGTGCACGTACTCGATGCCTGTGATGCTGTGATTGCAAGCCTGCATTGGTTATTTGAGCAAACGCATAGCTGTGAAGCTTTTAATATTGCGGGAGAAGTGGTTTCAATTCAACAATTACTTGCACGTATTAGTGAAGTCACTGACACTGAAATTGCTACAGTTCCTGCAATTCATTATGAATATCCTGAGTTAGATCAGTTAGGTGCAGTCGTAGATAAGGCACAACAATATTTACACTGGCAGCCAAAACGTAGTCTGGAAAAAATGCTAGAGGATGAATGGCGTTTTTATCAAAATACGCTTAAGCATTAAAAGTAAGCGCTATAAAATTCGTTGAGATGCGATTCACGAAGCCTCATAGCTGAAACAGATACAATGCAACGGAATTATTGATAATAATTATCATTTACTAGGCTGTCTGTTTTTTATAAGATCGAGATAAGAGCACATGACATCATTGAAATCACGAAGGAATGAGGCTGAACATGCAAACACGTATTGAACATGACACCATGGGTGAGGTTGAAGTTCCGAATGACGCGCTTTGGGGCGCACAAACTCAGCGCAGCTTACAAAATTTTAAAATCGGCAATGAGCGTTTACCACGCGCCATGATTCGCGCTATGGGTTTGGTTAAAAAAGCTGCGGCAATAACCAATGCAAACTTAGGGCAAATCCCTCAAGAGTTGGCGCAGTACATTGTCGGTGCAGCAGATGAAGTCATTGCAGGGCAGTGGGACAGTCAATTTCCTTTGGTGGTGTGGCAAACAGGTTCGGGTACGCAAAGTAACATGAACTGTAATGAAGTGATTGCCAATATCGCCAATCAAAAACTGGGGAATCCTTTAGGTGCACAAAAGCCTGTACATCCGAATGATCATGTCAACCGCGCCCAATCGACCAATGATTCTTTTCCAACTGCAATTCATGTGGCAGCGAGTTTGCAAATTAATGAACTGCTCATTCCTGCAGTAAAGAGTTTGCGCGATACGTTGCATGCGAAAAGTGAAGAATTTTCTGAAATTGTCAAAATTGGACGTACACATTTACAAGATGCGACACCATTAACTTTAGGGCAGGAATTTAGTGGCTATGTATCGCAGCTAGATCATGGTTTAAAACGTCTAGAACAGGCTTTAACAGGCTTGTATGAGTTGCCATTGGGCGGTACAGCAGTCGGTACAGGCTTAAATGCACATCCTGATTATGCGGTACAGGCAGCGGAGCAATTGGCACAGCTAACAGGCTTAGCATTTGTGACTGCACCAAATAAGTTTGAGGCTTTGGCGGGGCGTGATGCTGCGGTATTTGCTTCAGGTGCATTAAAAACTTTGGCGGTGAGTTTAAATAAAATTGCGAATGATATTCGCTGGTTAGCCAGTGGCCCGCGTTGTGGTTTTGGTGAGCTGCGTATTCCAGAAAATGAACCTGGTTCAAGTATTATGCCGGGCAAGGTTAATCCAACACAAAGCGAAGCAATGACCATGGTAGTTGCACAGGTATTGGGCAATGACACCACAATTAACGTGGCTGGTGCATCGGGCAATTTTGAGCTGAATGTATTTATGCCAGTAATTGCATATAACTTATTGCAATCTATTCAACTCTTGGGCGATGCATGTAATAGCTTTAATGAGCATTGCGCCGTTGGCATTCAAGCAAACCGTGAAAAAATAGATCACTTTTTGCATGATTCACTCATGTTAGTGACCGCTTTGAATCCTGTAATTGGTTATGAGAATGCAGCGGAGGTGGCAAAAACAGCTTATAAGGAAAATAAAACCTTAAAGCAAGTTGCAGTAGAGCTGAATTTGGTCACAGCAGAGCAGTTTGATGAAGTGGTACGTCCTGAACAGATGATTGCTCCGAATACCAAATAGTCAGTTTTAAGTAAATTGAGAGGTCTGTGTTTGTCTGCTCAAGATGACAGATAAACACAGACTTTGTTTATAAAAATCAGTGAAACTTTGAAGTATTCTTTCTTATTAAAATTATGTTGTGTATAATTACACAATGAACAGCAAAGACATTATTAAGCGTCTTGAGCAGGAAGGCTGGTACAAAGTGGGTGGTAAAGGCGACCATGAAAAGTATAAGCATCCTGAAAAGCCTGGACATGTTGTGGTACCACATCCACGTAAAGATATGCCAATAGGAACTCTACGCAATATATATAAACAGGCTGGTTGGGAGTGGAGGTAAAAATGTTATATCCAGTATATGTTCACAAAGATGAAGATAGCGCATACGGTTTAACCTTTCCTGACTTTGATGGATGCTTTAGCGCAGCAGATGAGATGCAAGATATTCAGCGCATGGCACAGGAAGCGGTTGAAGTTCACTTTGATGGTGAAGATATTCCGTTACCAGAACCATCAAGCCCAGAGCAATGGTTAGGTGATGAGCGATTTGAGGGGGGTTTTTGGTTGTTAGTTGATATTGATACAACAAAAGTAAATACAAAGTCTATTCGTATTAATATCAGCATGCCAGAAGCTTTAGTGAAACGTATTGATGCTGTTGCAAAAAAACAACATTTAAGCCGTTCGGCATTCTTAGCTAAAAGCGCGGAAATGGCGTTGCATTAATCAAGTAAAATATACTAAACCCAGCCTAAATGCTGGGTTTTCTATTGCACCTAATTTGAATGTAGAGGGGTAATTCATCCTAATACGATTTTAAATTTATGTGTTGGTTTAAAGACATAATTTGCATAACGGCAGAATAGGCTGCTACAAGGTGCTATCTAAATGTAATAGTTAAAAACCCGTCATTTAGTCGCATTAACCACTTTTAGATGCTTTCTTTTATGTCCGTTCCTTATTCAACTTACATTGATTAAGCTGCCATAATTGCTAGAATACGCAATACTTCAAAATACTGTTTTGCTAAAGTTTTGCATTTATTTTGCAAAATTTAATTTTTTTATAAGCAACTCAATATCTTAACTACGGAAATTTTCAATGCTCTCAATTTATTTAACAGATGTTCAGCAACACGTGCAATTTAAAGATTACCCGGGTGAGCAGCCTGTTAAATTTATCTTGAATTTTAAAAAGATTTTTCCAAGTGTAATGGAGCTTTTACTACCTGTATTGCCTGAAAATGAAAATCTGGAAGAAATGACGTGGGAATCAACCACTGCAGATTTAGAGTTATTTAAATTGCTGCTCAGTGGGTGGGGCGTGATTGAATTACGTTTAAATGCGCTCAGTCAGTTCAAGGGCAAGACATTTGCAGATCAGTTAGTGAAACAAGCCCAACAAAAACGTAAAGATTTCGCCAAAGCACAACAACAATTACAAACTGTGGAGCTAGATTACTTATTTATGCATGAAACACATGCCTTAATTGATGCTGAATTGGTAGAAGTAGGTGAAAAGTTCTATTTGCCAATTTTGCGTGATTTATGGAAAGGCAAAGTATCTACAAAAGTATTGGAAGCGAAGTTTTAAGAACAAACCCATATTAAAAAGCTGTCTCGGCGG
Source organism: Acinetobacter sp. YH12135 (assembly GCF_013418565.1). Lineage (NCBI taxonomy): Bacteria > Pseudomonadati > Pseudomonadota > Gammaproteobacteria > Moraxellales > Moraxellaceae > Acinetobacter > Acinetobacter sp. YH12135. Next base: position 43,273 of record NZ_VPBU01000004.1, on the reverse strand, counting down.
CTTTTATTTTTTATAGAATCATACAAGACGATTAGCAACCACTTGCAAATTCAAGATTAATTCAAAATAGCCTAAGCAAAGATTTTAGAAATTTCCTCTCTTAAGAAATAATGCCTTGAATTTTCCTGTAAATCTTTATGCCAATACATCCCCATATTAATTACAGGCAAGTCTACAGGCACATCAAAAATATTCAATTTTTGGCTCATATTCAAATGCTTTAAAATCATTTTAGGAATAGTTAGTATGGCTTGAGGATGCTGCTGTAAAATCTGTAACGCCGTAGAATAGTGCTGACAACGTAAAAAAACCTGCCGTGATAATTGCTTTTGATGCAAATAAATATCTTCTAGCAACATACCAGTACGCCGTGATGAAACCCCAATATGTGCAGAAGATAAATAAAGTGCAGTATTCATTTCTTGTTGTGAACTACAGACCACAAATTGGTCTTGAACTAAGGATTGAAACTGAATTTTATCGCCAAAGTTTTGTTCTAAATCAATTACAAAATCAATTTGTTGTGTTGCTAAATCTGCCAAAACCGTTTTGCGGTCTAATTTGTGGCTCAGAAATTGAATATCCAAGTTCAACTTTTGAAAATGCGCCACCAATTTAGGAAAAATAATCGGTTCAATTTCATCATGGATAGCAATTTTGAGCGATTGCAACATATTCGGCTCAAATTGCTGTTTCTGTATTGCAATACTTTGAATCGCCAACAAGGCATTTTTAATAGTCGGATAAATTTGCTCGGCAAAAGGCGTAGGCAGCATTTTATTGCCACTTCGCACCAGTAAATCATCTTGTAAATGTTGTCTTAAACGCTGCAAAGCATGACTGGCGGCAGATTGGCTAATACACAAAATTTGTGCAGCTTTGGAAATACTGCGCTGCTCATAAATTGCAACAAACATCGGGTATAAATTGATGTCTAAACGATGAAAAACGGTAAGATCAACTTTTGCATTGTTATGAACATGATTCATAGTGTTTTATTGAATTAAATCATTTTGTTCATATTACTTTTCAAGTTAAGGTGTTGTAAAGCAATGAATACAATATTTTAAGGGATTTGAACCATGTTTGAGCTATCTGCACGCGCCAAAGACTATATAGAACGTACCAAAGCCTTTATTGCCAAAGAAATTGAGCCGATTGAAGCTGAATTCTGGGCAGAAGTTCACGAATTAAATCAGGGTGGTGACTGGACTAAATGGCAATGGCCAGCACAATTAGAACAATTAAAAGCCAAAGCCAAAGCTGCAGGTTTATGGAATATGTTTTTACCTTGTCCAGAATTAGGACAAGGTTTGTCGGTACAAGAATATGCACACATTGCAGAGTTGAGTGGACGCAGTTTGATTGCGCCAACCGTATTTAACTGTAATGCACCCGACAGCGGCAACATGGAAGTTTTATGGCGCTATGGTTCTGAAGCACAAAAGGCAGAATGGCTGACACCGCTGCTTGAAGGTAAAATTCGTTCTGTGTTTTGTATGACTGAACCTGCAGTGGCTTCAAGTGATGCGACCAATATGCAGGCAACAGCAGTCGTAGACGGCGATGAAATTGTCTTGAATGGTCGTAAATGGTGGTCTTCAGGTTTGGGCGATCCAAATGCCAAAATTATTATTTTTATGGCGCATACGCCCGATGAAACTAAAGACCGTCATCATCAACACTCTATGGTTTTAGTCCCTGTAGATACTGCGGGCGTTAAAATTGAACGTATGTTACCTGTATTTGGTGATTACGATGCGCCACACGGTCATGGCGAAGTTAGTTTTGATAACGTGCGTGTGCCTGTTGCCAACTTTATTGGCGGTGCAGGACAAGGTTTTGAAATTGCACAAGGTCGTTTAGGGCCGGGGCGTATTCACCATTGTATGCGTTGTATTGGCGCAGCAGAAAAATCTTTGGAATTGATGATTGACCGTGGCATGAGCCGTACCGCATTTGGCAAGGAAATTCTGAAACTCGGTGGCAATTTGGAGCGCGTAGCGGAAGCGCGTGTGGCGATTGATCAAGCACGTTTATTAACTCTCTATGCAGCCTATAAAATGGATACTTTAGGCAATATGGCAGCACTTACCGAAATTTCTGCCATTAAAGTGGTTGCACCAAGTGTCTTGGAAAAAGTAGTTGATATGGCGATGCAGATTCATGGTGGTGCAGGCGTATCTAGAGATACACCGTTGACAGGTTTCTTTGCCCAAGCGCGTAGTTTACGTCTTGCCGATGGACCAGACGAAGTACACAAAGGCATGATTGCCAAACTTGAGTTGGCTAAACGTGGTTATCGTAGCAGCCGCAAAAAATAAGTCAGTTGCGAATTTTTTATTGTGTCGCTTGGTAGTGTATTCGGCAATATTTCTGATATTGCCGATACATCTCAAGAGAACACGGAAAATCTATGTTAGATTAAAAAAATTGGAAAATTAGGGAAAAATAATGTCAGTTATTGATGTAGGCGGCACAGTACGCGAAGGCGAAGAACTCGATATTCAGGCAGTGACAGCATGGTTAAAACAACAAAATGTCGATGTCGTAGAACCTGTAGAAGTCACACAATATTCAGGCGGTGCATCGAACTGGACATATCGCCTTAAGTACAGCAATGCTGATTTAATTTTGCGTCGTCCGCCCAAAGGTACTAAAGCTAAATCTGCACATGACATGGCGCGTGAATATCATGTGCAAAAGAATTTAGCCCCGTTTTATCCTGTGTTACCTGAAATGGTGGCGTTGTGTCAGGATGAAGCTGTAATTGGCTGCGATTTTTACGTGATGCAACGTATTGAAGGCATTATCCCACGTGCAAAATTGCCACCAGAGCTTGATTTTAGCGAAACTCAAGTACATGAACTTTGTGTAAATGTCATTGATAAACTGATTGAGCTGCATCAAGTACCTTATGCAGGAACTGAGCTAGAAAAATTAGGGAAAGGTGATGGTTATTGCCGACGTCAGGTAGAAGGTTGGGATGCACGCTATGCCAAAGCACATACCATCAACGTGCCATCTTTTAAATATGTGCGTAAATGGTTGTTAGACCATATTCCTGTAGATTCAAAAACCTGCATTATTCATAACGACTGGCGTTTTGATAATGTGATTTTAGACCCGAAACATCCGACTCAAGTGATTGGCGTTTTGGACTGGGAAATGGCAACACTGGGCGATCCACTCATGGATTTAGGCTCGGCTTTGGCATATTGGGTTGAAGATACCGATAATCAAATTTTTAAAGCCACCCGTCGTCAACCAACGCACTTAAAAGGCATGTTCACACGTCAGCAAGTGGTGGACTATTATTTGCAAAAAACAGGCTTGAGCACCGATAACTGGACATTCTATGAAGTGTTTGGAATTTTCCGTTTAGCGGTGATCGCCCAGCAAATTTATTATCGTTATTTCCACAAGCAAACCAATAATCCTGCATTTAAGGATTTCTGGATTGTCATTCATGCTTTGCATATTCGTGCCTTAAAGTTAATTGGTTTACAAAAACTGGAAGCAAATGAACTAGCACAAAAATATATCGCCAAATTTAAGGAATTGATGCCGAAATGACCACCATTTATTTAATTCGTCATGGGCAAGCATCTTTTGGGGCAGAAAGTTATGATCAACTTTCGCCTAATGGTGAGTTACAAGCCAAATTGCTCGGACGTTATTTTGATCGCATTTTAAAAGAAGCACCCTATGTGGTGGCTGGTTCAATGCAGCGCCATCAGCAAACTGCACAACTGGCTTTGGCAGAATGTTTTCCTGAGGTCGAAATTCATACCGACAGCGCATGGAACGAGTTTAATCATCAACAGGTTTTCGCGCAGTATGAACCGCGTTTTAATCAACCTGAATTGATGAAAGAAGATGTCGCCAAAGAGGTCAATCCTCGTGCATATTTGGCAAAAATTTTTGAAGGTGCGATAGAACGCTGGACGGGCGGTGAATATCACCATGAATATGAAGAATCTTGGCCGCATTTTAAACAGCGTGTCGAAGATGCATTGCAGCATTTATGTGATGACTTAGCCCAAAAACAACCACGATATGCTGTGGTATTTACTTCTGGTGGTGTGATTTCTGTGGCTGCAGGTAAAATTTTAGGCTTAACGCCCAATAAAACCTTTGCATTGAACTGGGCAATTACTAACTCAAGTATCACCACTTTACGTTTGGTCGGCAGTGAACCACAACTGTTAAGCTTGAATGAACATCATTTTATTAAAGCTGAAAACTCAAATTTATTGACTTGGATTTAAGGATCAAACCATGACAAAAACAATTCTAATTACAGGTGCAAGTTCAGGTATTGGTGCGGGTATGGCACGTGAATTTGCTCAAATGGGTTATAACCTTGCAATTTGCGCCCGACGTTTAGAGCGTTTGGAAACGCTGAAACAAGAACTGGAAAGCCAGTTTGGTATTCGTGTTATTGCAAAAACGCTGGATGTCACCAATTATGATCAGGTGTTTCAGGTGTTTCGTGAATTTAAACAAGATTTTGGACAAATTGACCGCATTATTGTCAATGCAGGCGTGGGCGAAGGACGTCGCATTGGTAAAGGTAATTTTGCCATCAACAAAGCCACAGTAGAAACCAACTTTATTTCAGCTTTGGCGCAGTGTGAAGCCGCGGTTGAAATTTTCCGTGAGCAAAACTCAGGGCATTTGGTGATGATTTCATCTATGAGTGCCATTCGTGGTATGCCAAAACATCTTACTGCTTACGGTGCAAGTAAAGCTGCAGTAGCACATTTAGCAGAAGGAATTCGTGCAGAATTAATTGATACACCTATTCAAGTTACGACTATTTTCCCTGGTTATATTCGTACCGAAATCAACGAAGGTGCAAAAAAACTGCCTTTTGAAGTTGATGAAAAAACAGGTTCACGCTTACTTGCTGCAGAAATTGAAAAAGCGCCAATTAAAGCCTATGTACCTAAATGGCCATGGTTGCCATTGGGCTTAGCTATGAAAGTTTTACCATTAAAATTGGTCAATAAACTCGGCTAAATAGCAGCGATATCATAGTATTTGAATAGCATCCTGAAATTTAAAGCTGATGATGAATGCAATCACTTTAAATGACACGATGCTATTTTTATATTTGAGTCTCTACTTTTGTTTGGGTTTAAAATTTGTATTTTCGGTTTTCGTATTTAAGAGTGAAATGTGATGTGGCTTAGAACAGCAACCCTTGCCTTAATTCCCGCTTTGGTGATTCAGGGAAGTCGTGTTAAAAAGAACACGATCCGATTGCCTGAAGCCGAAGGCGCACGAGAAGGTATTACAGGGCAAGGGCAAACGCTGTCATTATTGATTTTAGGCGATTCTGCCGCTGCAGGCGTTGGGGTAGCACATCAAAATGATGCGCTTTTAGGTGCGGTGATTTCTGCTTTGCAGCATCAGTACCAAGTACATTGGCGTTTAGAGGCGCAGTCTGGAGATACTACCTCACAAGTCATTCAAAAAACGAAAAAACTGGTAAATCAAAAATATGATGTTGTGGTTACTTCTTTTGGTGTCAACGATGTAACACGCTTAATGTCGGCACAGACTTGGATTAAACAACAGCAACATTTTTATCAACTTATTCAAGCGAAATTCCAACCTGAATTAATCATTGCTACGGGGGTTCCACCAATGCATTTATTTCCCGCATTGCCCAATCCATTATCTTGGCTATTTGGACAATACGTAAAACAAATGAACTTACAATTAGAAAAAATGATTGCACAACAAGAAGATATGCAGTGGATTGAATATGATATTCGAAAATATCAATCCATGAATTTAGAAATGGCAAAAGATGGTTTTCATCCAAGTAAAGAAATTTACCAGATTTGGGGGAAAGAAGTCTCGGATAGGATTTTGGAGTGGTTTTAGGTAAATTAACTTAAATAATGGTATAGTGTTAACAATCGTCAACACTAAATTATAATTAAATCATCAAGCAGAATGAAAATATGAAGAAACATCCCAATAAACATATTCGCGAAGCAATTGAATATGCGATTGAAAACGGCTGGGATGTTGTCGATTCAGGTAAATCAGCACATGCAAAACAAATCTTGCGTAAAGTAAAGCAATGTCATGGAGATGAACTATGAATAACTATCACTTTACTGTTGTGGTACGTGACGCACGTTCTGATCTGTCTGTGCTAGAAGATAAGTTCTTTGAAGCGGGTTGTGATGATGCATTAGTTTGCAGTTATAACGATACAATTTATCTTGAGTTTGACCGTGAAGCTGAAAATGCAGAACAAGCGATTCACTCAGCATTAGACAATATTCGCTCATTAGGATTTCATGATCTGATAGTAGAAGAGCAAGGTTATTCAACTTTGGCAGTAATGGCTGAACGTGCTGGAATGACTCGTCAAGCATTATCTTTATATGCGCAAAATAAACGTGGTGACGGAAACTTTCCACGTCCGATGTATGGACTTGCATCTAGATCTGCAATGTATTTTTGGCCAGAAGTTGCGACATGGTTATTCAATCAAGGGAAGTTACATAAAAATCATTATGAAGTTGCTCGTACTGCAATGTCTTAGCTTAATTTAAAGACCAAAGGTTCAATCTATAAATGTCTGATTCTAAAATAGAAACCCATCCACTCGAACCCTTTTTACCAGCCAATGCCAAGCTGTTAATGCTTGGGAGTTTTCCACCACCTAAAAGCCGTTGGAAAATGGATTTTTATTATCCGAATTATCAAAATGATATGTGGCGAATTTTGGGCTTATGCTTTTTTCAAGATAAAAACTACTTTTTAGATTTAGAAGCTAAAAATTTTCATCTTCATAAAATTATTGATTTTTTAAACACCACTGGCATTGCTATTTCAGATACGGCGCAGCAGGTGATTCGCTTAAAAGGCAATGCATCAGACAAATTTTTACAGATTGAAAAACCAATGGATATTGCAGCACTTTTAAGCAAGATACCTTTATGTCAAAGCATTATGACCACAGGCGATAAAGCGACTGATACACTCATGTTATCTATGCCTGAATCTGCCGAAAAACCTCAAATTGGGCAGGCGACACATTGCTATTTTGCCAAGCGTGAGCTGCATTTATATCGGATGCCTTCATCTTCACGAGCCTATCCTTTAGCTTTAGAGAAAAAGGCAGAAGCGTATTTTAACTTATTTAAAGAAATAGGCTTACTATAAGTAACTTTAAATAATTGTAGACAGTGATGGCAGAGAAAGAAAAATACGCTTCCATAATTAATGTCTATCTATTGTCATTACATCATCCATTCAATAGGGAATAATGAAACTGTTTTCATCATAAAACGCTGAAACTGTGTGGTTTCAGGATCATGATGATACGTTTGAATACTGCCATCTGCCTGATGATCTAACCAAATAATTTGACCGTTTTCGTCTAATTGCAGTTCATACGCAATTTGTGGCAAATAGCGGTCTAAAGATTGAGAAACATCGTTTTGCAATTGTTCAGACTCTAACACCAAGCCAACTTCGGTATTTAATTTTGCAGAACGAGGATCAAGGTTAAAAGAACCTACAAAGACCATGCCATCTATATCAAAGAATTTGGCATGTAAACTCGAGGCGTTTTTGCCTTTGGCAGGAATTACGTTACCCGTTGCAACTTCATACCAAGTACGCTTTTTTCGTTCAATATAAGGCTTAAATTCATATAAACGAATACCTGATTTAAGTAAATCTACGCGATACTGCTGATAAAATGCATGTACCAAAGGCACATCATTGGCTAAAAATGAATTGGTCAATACACGTATCTGTATTCCTTTTTCAGCCAGTTGAGTGAGTGTTTTAAGACCATCTTCTGTTGGGACAAAATAGGCAGAAACCAGTTCTAAATGTTGTTTGGGCTCACCCATTAACTTTAACATTTGTTTGTAAATCAGTTGCTCGCCTTGAGCTGTACCCCGAATTTTATTCGGAGAATCTGCCACAAAATGCGCACATACCCACTGTACAGGATGTTGTTCTAATTTGATGCTGACTTCTTCTTGCGCGTTAGCCACACGTTCACGAATTTTATCTTTATATTTGGCATTTAATTCATAGCGATTACGCAATTCTCTCAATTGCAACGCGTTGCCTGTGCCTAATAATTGCTTTACTGAATAGCTTAGTTCGTCATTCCAAAACTCTAAAAACACGGCATTGGTTTGGGGGACAGCACTGCCATAGAATAGAATATCCATATCAGTAAATTGAAAATTTTCACTGGCATCAAAATATTCACGGCTAATATTACGCCCACCTGTCACGGCAATCGCCCCATCGGCAATAATTAGTTTATTGTGCATACGGCGATTGATTTGTTTAAAACGAAACAAATAATCCATCACACGAAAATGCCGATATTTGTACGGATTGAAAATTTTTATTTCAAAATTAGGATGCTGAGCAAGCCGTTTTAAGGTTGGATCAAGTTGCGTACCATTTTGATCATCAATTAATAAACGAACTTTTACACCACGATCTGCTGCTTTGAGCAGTTCAGCCAACATCAACTGACCAATTAAATCATCTTCCCAAATGTAATATTGTAAATCTAAATGGTGCTGTGCTTTTTGAATCAAATATAAACGCGAGGCGATGCTACTAAAGGCATCATTTAGAGAAAGATACGCTGTTAAATTTTGGGATAAATGTGCATCAATTTCCTGACCATTCAGCCAATGATCTACATAATGCTCAACAGGGCTATCTTTGCTCGCTTGATTCATCGGTAAACTGCATCCTGTCAGTAAAATAGCGAAAAAAGCCAACATTCCAAGCCAGCAACAAGGTCTTTGGATCTTCATGATTATTCTTAAGTCATTCTGTATTTATACATGGAGATTATCCTCATGTTAATGCTTGAAACTCTGAATAGAAAGAGGGTATTGTGAGAGTCTGTTGATATTTTATAAATAGCTTGCGAGATATCTCTCTCACATCGCAAACATAGACGAATTGTCAGCAGCCCCTTATCATCTGTTAATGTATTTTTTAGGGATAATTTGCTCATGAAATCACGTGCAGCCGTCGCATTCGGCCCAGGTCAGCCGCTTGAAATTGTTGAAATTGATGTTGCACCGCCGCAGGCTGGAGAAGTCTTGGTCAAAATTACCCACACAGGGGTATGCCATACCGATGCATTTACCTTATCGGGTGAAGATCCTGAAGGTGTTTTCCCTGCAGTTCTTGGCCATGAAGGTGCAGGTATTGTGGTTGAAGTTGGTGAGGGTGTGACCAGTGTTCAACCAGGCGATCATGTGATTCCGCTTTACACAGCAGAATGTGGCGAATGTTTATTCTGTAAATCTGGTAAAACCAACCTATGCGTTTCCGTACGTGCGACACAAGGTAAAGGTTTAATGCCTGATGGCACGACACGTTTTTCTTATAATGGACAACCGATTTATCACTACATGGGCTGTTCAACCTTTAGTGAATATACGGTAGTTGCTGAAGTATCTTTAGCAAAAATTAATCCTGAAGCCAATCATGAGCAAGTTTGCTTATTAGGTTGCGGTGTTACAACTGGTTTAGGTGCAGTTAAAAATACTGCAAAAGTCCAAGAAGGCGATACCGTTGCGGTATTTGGCTTAGGTGGTATTGGTTTAGCAGTTGTGCAAGGTGCGCATAAAGCCAAAGCCAGCCGTATTATCGCCATTGATACCAACCCAGAGAAATTCAAATTGGCAGAACAATTTGGTGCAACCGAATTCTTAAATCCAAAAGATTATGACCGCCCAATTCAGGAAGTCATTGTGGAAAAAACAGGTTGGGGCGTAGATCATTCTTTTGAATGTATTGGAAATACCAATGTGATGCGTTCCGCTTTGGAATGTGCGCATCGTGGTTGGGGACAATCCATTATTATTGGTGTTGCAGGTGCAGGTCAGGAAATTTCAACTCGTCCATTCCAATTGGTGACAGGTCGTACTTGGAAAGGAACTGCGTTTGGTGGTGTAAAAGGTCGTTCGCAATTGCCAGGCATGGTTGAAGAAGCCATGAAGGGTGATATTCAACTCGAACCATTTGTAACGCACACCATGGGGCTAGACCAAATTAATGAAGCCTTTGATTTAATGCATGAGGGTAAATCTATTCGTAGTGTGATTCATTTTGATCAATGATGAGTAACGCGCTTAAATAAAGACCCAACAAAAACCAAGCTTCGGCTTGGTTTTTTTAACCCCTGGATTCGCTAAAACAGCAGCTTAATTTTAATAAATACATCCAATAAAAATTATTTTACAAAAAGGATTGCCAAACGGAACAATACGGCGTATTTTAATTTTAACAGCTCATTTTTTGATGAAAACAAGATGTTAAAGCAACCTTTAATCGCAAACGCTTACTATTACTTTTGGCAGTTTCAATGATTGCCTGAGTCGCGTTCGGGCAAAAGGTTGCCCACCAGTTAATACCTGATCGGCAACCCTGATCAGGTTTTTTTATGTCTGGTGTTTTGAATTTTATAGGTTTTTCGGAGATTTAATCATGTACAACGTTAATTATTCATACTTTAGCAACTTTTATTGGTTTTACTTTAGTCAATCTATGACTCAAACCTTGCAATCCATTAGACCCATAACGCTGAAATAAATGATCGGACTGTAAAAAAGAGAAACAGTCCAAAGGAACAGACCAATGAATGCTTTAAATACTGCTTTACAACAACAGACCAACAATACTGAAATTAGTTTAAGTTTACCGCATCAACTCAAAGCGCAACTCCCACTTTCATCTGCGCTAAAACAACAAATCGCACAACATCGACAGATTATTCAGAACATTTTAGCGGGCACAGACCCTCGCTTATTGGTCATTACAGGACCTTGTTCAATTCATGATCCGCAAGCAGCACTCGAATACGCAGAAAAATTAAAACAATTACAAAGCCAAGTTTCAGATCAAATTTTCTTGGTGATGCGCGCCTATATCGAAAAGCCACGTACTACGGTAGGCTGGAAAGGCTTTTTGTATGACCCAGACTTAGATGGCTCTGCAAACATGCAATTAGGCTTAGAAAAATCACGTGAACTGTATCTACAAATTATAGAAATGGGTTTACCAATTGCTTCTGAAATTTTAAGCCCAATGGCAACGGGATATTTTGATGATGTACTGGCTTGGGGTGCAATTGGCGCACGTACCAGTGAATCACAAATTCACCGTGAAATTTCTAGCGCCATGCCGTATAGCATTGGTTTCAAAAACGGAACTGATGGCTCAATTCAAATTGCATTAGATGCAATTCAATCGGCAAGTCATCCACATCAATTCATGGGAATGAGCCAGTCGGGTTTACCTGCTATTTTGTCATCACAAGGTAATCCACACGCGCATTTAATTTTACGTGGCGCAAATTCAGGGCCAAATTATCAATTGGCAGAAATTGAGAAAATTCAGCACAAAGCCAAAGGGCAGTTGCCTGCATTGATTATTGACTGTAGTCACGGTAACAGCCATAAAGACCCACAACAACAACCGCAAGTCTTGCGTACCATTGTGGCAGAACGTGAACAGACGCAAGTCCGTGGCATCATGTTAGAAAGTCATTTGGTGGATGGAAATCAAAAGATTTCTTGCGAGATGACTTATGGTCAATCTGTTACCGATGGCTGCTTGGGTTGGGATAAGACTGAACAACTGCTTATTGAGGTCGCTGAAAGCTTAAATCGTCAGGTTTTGGCTAAAACTGCATAAAAAATAAAACTCCAGAAACCCAAAAAACCTGAAATTTCAGGTTTTTTGGGTGGGAGAGTATTTAAAAATCAACTCTTCTTAGATTAGTTTTTAAAATAACAATTCTTTTGCTGCTATTAAAAACTAAGCCTGAATATCTGCATTAGGTTGTTTAGCCACAACAAATTTATAGAAAATTAAACTGATTAAGGTCACAACAGCACAGAGCAAATACGCTGCGGTATAGTCATAACCCGCAATAATCCAACCTAGAATTAACGCGCCTAAGGCGATACCAATATCGTAACAACAAAAATACGTAGATGTGGCATGACCAATACGATCTTTAGGGGAGCGTTGAATTGAAATGGTTTGCAGGCAAGGTTGGGCAGACCCGAACCCTACACCAATTAATGCAGCAGCCAACATAAAACCGAATACACTGTGTACCTGACTCAAGACAATTAATCCTAAAGCAAATAATATAATTGCAGGATAAATCACATAACTCGCCCCTTTACGATCATAAATTTTGCCTGTAATTGGGCGCAAAATCATCATCGAAACTGCAAATATCACGAAGAATAAACTCGCATAAGACAGCATATTGCGTGATTCTGCAAAGGTGGAAATAAATGACATAATACTGGCATACGCGAAAGAAACCATCATCGCCATGAGTGATACAGGAATTGCTTTTTTCTCTACAAAATCTTGAAGCCCTAATTTACGTTTAGGTGTTGTTTCAGTTTTTACTTTTTGGGTCGCAATTGGAATCATTAAACAGAAGGCGAAACCTACCCAAACACTGACGGATAGTAAGGTAGAAATACTGGCATAAGAAACACTTTGAATCAGACTTAAACCAATTAAAGGTCCCAATACAATCCCTAAATTTACTGACACCAAAAAATAGCCCATACCTTCACCTTTGCGACTGTCTGGAATAAAGTTATTGGCAATAGGGACGGTAACTGTGGTGACAATGCTGAACCAAATCCCATGTAAAAAACGCAGTACGAGTAGAAACAGTAAACTATCTACAAAAATGTATGCCACGCTACACAGACAAAACATGATTTCAGAAACATATAAGGTTTTCTTTACACCAAATTTTTCAATAATCAAACCGCTAAATGGGCGAATCGCGATTGCAGATAACATAAACAAAGTCATGGCTAAACCTGCCTGTGACAAGCTACCACCCAACTCATTCACAATATAAATAGGCAAAACTGTCGTTTGCGCAAAATAAAATATGAATAAGAACAAGTTATTGAATAAGCAGAGAATAAACGACTTATTCCATAAATGTTCAGCATTTATAGCAGACATAATTTAAACCTATATGGTGAGTGGAGCAGCGTGTAATGTGTACTTTGTTATACAGATGCTTTGTTATTGGAAATCATCACACCGCGAGATCATGCAAAAAATAATAAACCCATTTATGTGAAAAGTACAGCTATTCAATAAAATTGAACTTAAAATTAGATTTTAATGCAATTATTTTAATTATTTTATCAAATAAAGATAATTAGGTTTATTTTCTAAAGTTGCAATACAAAAAAAATCAGCCGAAGCTGATTTCTTTGAATTTGAGCGATTAAACGCTGCAAATTTAAGGCTTATAAGCCAGATTCATAGTCTGCACTTGATAAAAGCTGTTCTACATCTGCCATATTGTCTGGTTTGATTTTATAAATCCAGCCTTTGCCATACGGTTCATCATTCACAAAATCAGGGTCATCTTCTAAATTGCTATTCACTTCAACTACTTCGCCTGAAACAGGGGCGTGAATATCTGAAGCTGTTTTAACAGACTCAACCACACCTGCTTGTTCACCCGCAATTACTTTTTGACCAACTTCAGGTGCTTCTACATAGACCAAATCGCCTAAAGCATCTTGTGCATGGTCTGAAATACCTGTGACGATCAAATCACCTTCAATACGCACCCATTCATGTGTTCTTGCATATTTTAATTCAGCAGGGTGATTCATTTGATAACTCCTTAAATTGTATCGAATCTTTTTGCCATGTTTTATACATGCTTTTTGCCAAAAACAAAAGTTTATAAATACGGATCTTTACGCCAATTGCTCGGACTGCGTCCACTCCAGCGTTTAAAAGCACGACTAAAATTAGCCACATCGCTATAACCCAATTCATCGGCAATTTGTTCTAGCGTGTAGTCGGTACGGGAAAGCAGGGAAGTCGCATGTCGATAACGGACTTCATCGACCAAGTTTGAAAATGAAGTACCTTCTGCAGCCAGTTGACGTTTGAGTGTGCGGTCGGACATGTGTAGATAGTCGGCAACATTTTCAATGCTTAAATAATGCTGTTCTGCATGAGTTAAAATATCACGCACCCGCATAGAAATTCGGCGACGTTCACCTAAAGCTGAAAGCTCAGCTTCACATTGATTAATCGCAATTTGACTGGCAATAGGATCGGCATTAATCATTTTTAAGCCCAGATATTGCTTATCAAAACTTAAACCTAAATACGGCTGATCAAAACGGAATTGATGATAAGGAAATTTCGCAAAATATTGATCAAAACCCGCAGGTTTTGGGAAGTCAAAATCGACTTCGCCCGTAAAGTGTTCTGTACCTGTCATGGCTTTACTCATGGTGATCATGCCAATAATTAAAGCGATGGCGATTTCTGTGCGTAAAGGTTCCATGTGAATATCACACTGCAATTGCAGACTGGCTTTTTCGCCAAAAGTCGAGAAAAACAATTGTAAAAAGGGCATACGCAGTTGAATAAAACGATTGGCTAAAATCAGCGCATCACTAATTTCATGCGCAGTCATAATCGCATAGCCAATAAAGCCATGAATAGAAATGCGCATTTGCGTACCAAGATGATAACCGAGCGTCGATTCGCCTGTAAGTTTTAAAGCATGTTTAACCAACTCATTGGCAATAGGTGTAGGAATACGACATTCTGGGTCTGCCAACATTTCGCTATTGAGTTGAAATGGTGCAAATAAGGTATCTGCGTTATAACCCCAACGGGATACAACATCCAAAACCAATAAGCCATAAACCCCTGGAACACCTTGTTCCTGACGTGCTGATATTGTTTTCATGCATGTTCCATTGCATTTGCTAATTTTATTTTAATTTGCCTTAGCGACTGTCATCTATGCATATCTTAGTTTGCCAAACGGCGACATAAGAACGTAGATGACATATTGCATCTTGGCATGAAAATTAAAGAAATTCTATGGAAATTGTTAGACAAAACAGGCTTTGACTATATGCGATAAATCTGCATTTCATCAAAGCCTGAGTTACAGCAAAGTTGCTGGAGATGCTAATTTTTATCAGTCGATGGTTTTACGATTTTATCTTGTTCAATTAAAAAACCACCTGTTTGACGCTGCCAAAGTTGTGCATAAATTCCGTTCATAGCCACCAGTTCATCATGCGTACCTTGTTCTGCAATACGTCCTTGATCGAGCACAATTAAACGATCCATTTGTGCAATGGTAGATAGTCTGTGTGCAATCGCGATTACAGTTTTACCTTGCATGAGTTCATCGAGGCTCGATTGAATTGCCGCTTCAACCTCAGAGTCGAGCGCACTGGTGGCTTCATCTAAAATTAAAATAGGCGCATCTTTTAAGAAAACACGGGCAATGGCAATACGTTGACGTTGTCCACCTGAAAGTTTAACACCCCGTTCGCCCACGTAGGCTTCATAGCCTTTTTTGCCACGTAAATCGGTCAATTGTGGAATAAATTCTTCGGCTTTGGCTTTGCGTACAGCTTCAAACATTTCTGCATCAGTCGCGTCAGGACGACCATATTTAATATTTTCAGCCACAGTACGGTGTAATAGCGAAGTATCTTGAGTCACAAGTGCAATATTTTTACGCAAACTGTCTTGGGTCACATCTTCAATATTTTGCCCATCAATCATAATTGAGCCGTGTTTAAGCTCATAAAAATGTAAAAGCAATTGAATTAAGGTCGATTTACCTGCGCCTGAACGTCCCACGATACCAATTTTTTCGCCTGCACGAATATGCAGATTAAACTGATCAATCACGTTTTTACTGTTATAAGCAAAACTGACATCTTTAAACTGAATTTCGCCCTGAGCAACTTGTAATGGTTTTGCATCGGCTTTGTCTTGAATCGCAATTGGACGTCCGAGAGTTTTCATACCATCTTGAATGGTGCCGACATTTTCAAACAGGGCAGAGGTTTGCCACATCATAAACTCGGCAATACTGTTGAGTTTAAGAATCATGGCTGTAGTGGCAGCAATAATCCCCAATTCTGCACGGCCATTTAACCAGAGCCAAATTGCTGTACCTAAAACGCCCACATACAACACCACGCTTAATAAATTGATGCTGATTTCATATTGAGCGCCCAAACGCATTTGTTTATAAACCGTCAACATAAATTCTTGCATCGACGCTTTGGCATATTGGCTTTCGCGACCTGCATGCGCAAATAATTTTACGGTTTGAATATTGGTATAAGCATCGGTCACGCGTCCTGTCATCACCGCACGTGCATCGGCTTGTTCATTAGATACTTTGCTCAAACGCGGAATAAAATAAGCTGCTGCAAGAATAAATAAAGCCAACCATAGCAATAACGGCAAAATGAGCATTGGAGAAATTGCGCCCAATACCAGACTAATCGTAATAAAGTAAATGAATACATAGGCAAGCATATCGCCCAAAATGACCCAAAACTCACGTACTGCTAAGGCGGTTTGCATGACTTTGGCAGAGAGTCTTCCTGCAAAATCATTATGGAAAAAATCCAGACTTTGTTGCAACATTAAATTGTGGAAACGCCAACGCAAACGCATTGGAAAACCACTGTATAACATTTGATGCTTCACAATTGACTGCGCACTGGCAAAAAAGATATTGGCCAATAAAATACAAAACAGCAAAGTAAGGTTCTGCTGATGTTGCGCAAGGAAAGTATCTGGCTGACTTTGACTAAGCCATGTGACTAAATCGCCAATTTTTGCATATAGCAAAGCTTCAAAGCTGGCAGCGCCTGCAGTACATAAAACCAATAACAATAAATATGGACGTACACCTGAAGCTGCTTGCCAAACAAAGGCAAAAAACGTGGTTGGCAAGGGTTCGGTCAAACCTTTATTTGGATAAGGATCTATAAGTTTCTCGAACCACTTGAGCATACGATGTTACCTTGATGACTAAACCTAAATTTAAAGATAGATAAATTTAAGACAGTAAAAACAAAAAACTTAGGATAAAGTTAAGAGCATTCCTGTGAATATTTCTTAACTTATAGTGATACAGCTTGTAGGTCTAGTTTACGCCATAACACAGCAAATGTTGAAAATAGAAATATAGATGATTAATTTGCATACAAAATCACGTTATAGATTCACTTTTATACATAAAGCTGCAACACATCAAAAATTATCCATCCACAAAAAGCGTATTGGTTCACATTTTTAATGATATTTCATCGAGCCAATAGCATATAAACATTTAATTTTAATGAAAAAATTAATTTAAATTCAACATTGATTGCTATAATCACGCCCATTTTTAGCACAACCGTGCTGTAAATTGGTTTTAAGTTGATATTTTTATGATGCGTAATTTTTTAGGTGCAATTGCACTATATTTGGGATTTATTTTTCCTGCTCAAGCCATGCCATTTGATCCATTGATTGGTACATGGAAAGTCATTGATGATCATACAGGGCATTATGTTGCAGAAATTGTGATTCGTAAGAACTCTAAAACTTCGGAATATAGTGCTGTAATTACTCGAAATTTGTTATCGGTAGGCACAATTCAATTAGAGGTATGCAGTAAATGCCAAGGCAACTTAAAGAATCAGCCCATAAAAGGCATGCAGGCATTAGAAGGCTTGGTAGCAAATTCAAATCCAAAACAATTTTCGCAAGGACAATGGATTAACCCGAAAGATGGTTATGTCTATAAAATTGATGCTCAATTAAATGCGGCGAATAATCAAATGAAAGTATATGGCAAAGCCAAGAGCGCGAATGCGATTAGCACGATGACTTGGAAAAAACTTTAACAGATTGTACGGCGTATTTTTGAAGCTACTTGATTGAAAGATTGAGTAGCTTTTTATCTTTTTGTGAATGATAAGATAAATTGAGACACCGAACACTCAAAATAAACCCATATATATCAATTGCTTAATATATTCATGTTATTCACCAATTAAAATGTCTATGCGATAAACCATTTAAAATGGCCTGTTTTTAACTGCAAGAGTCAAGAACAGGATTTAAATTTCTTTGTTCAATAACAACTTTCTGAGCTTTACGACTCGGCATACTTTTCTTGGCACGGGAACTTTTATTTTGTTTTTCCAACTCTTCATGTTGTTGCTGGATATGGGCCAGAACCGCACCTAATCTTTTATTCTTAACTACTTCATTCTGCTGCAGTCTAGCCAGTTTATTGAAAATACTGTAGTTGATCTTCCGTCCTTCGTGCATGATGGCCACAGTACCATCTGGATACTCTAAAAATGTTATGTATTGCCCAACAAGTTTGTGGTTCAGTGGTGTTGGCTCAAGCATATAAATACACTTGTCATACGTGATAGTCAGATTCTTCGTGACCTTACGCGGTTCCTGCCAGGTAAAAATATCCTCTAGCTCAGCATCAGATTCCGTTAAAGGTCGATGCAAGTTCTTCGAGTTTCTCGCACACTTGGCAAACTTCTGATTGAACTGCTCAATGAAGCAGGGCAGCCAAGCATTGGCCTCGGTAATTGAGCAGATGCCTTCCAAACGCATTTCCTTGATCAGGCGATCCTGCAGAGTTCTGTTGGCGCGTTCCACACGTCCTTTGGCCTGTGGTGAGTTGGCAAAGATAATATCAATAGTGAGACTACTGAGTACGCGTCCAAATTGCGTAATCTTGGTGTCTTTCTTGCTGCTTTGATTGACTCTAAAAACTGAGTGCTTATCACTGTAAAATGCTAAAGGTTTACCATGCTGTTCGACATACAGGCGTGTTGAAATCATATAGTCAAAGGCTGATTCTGATTCACAGAAGCGTAAATGCTGCAATTTACCAGTTGCATCATCGATAAATACCAGCAAACAGCACTTAGGTGCTCGTCCTTCAAACCAGTCATGATGTGAGCCATCGATTTGGACCAATTCACCATAACAGTCTCGATTATAACGAGGCTGATACGGGCGTTTCAGACGTTTATGACGAGGAATCCATAAATTGGCTGCAATCATCCAAGAACGCAGGGTTTCTACCGAAATATCAAATCCATGAATGGTAGTCAGCTTTTCATGTGCTAAAGTGGGACCGAAACCACGAGCAGCATGTGCTAATGCAGCAGGACCTTGAGCTTTATATTTTTGCAATAAGCGTCTGATCTGACGTTCTGAGATATGTAATAACTGAGCAGCCTGGGACTGGGTTATGCGTTGATCACAGATTTCCTGCAAGACCGACAATCTTTTAAGTTCTTTATCCGACATAGATACCAACATAACAAACCGTCCGCTAAGAAAATCGCAAAAAGTGCGTATTCTAAAAGCGGACATTTTTACTTTGGAGAAACCGGACATTTCTATTTTGGAGTTACAATTCAATTGCGTATAATCTATATTATGTTAAATAAGATATCTGAAGACAGCACCCTGCATTTAGCTGTGCAGATTATGACAATTCGCGTTGAATTAATCGAGTAAAAGTCTGGGTAAATTGCTGTCCTTGCTCTGCAAAAAACCAATTTACATGCCCAACAATCCAATCATAATAAGCAGCATCGGCATGTTTCAGGTTTTGGGTAATTCCGACAAAATATTCAAGCTCTGAAAATGCGAAATCCAAATGCACAATTTTTAGCAATTCGGGCAAAATGCTAAAGTCTTGTTGTGGATGTATCTCTGCAAAATACGCCTGTAAAAACGCGCTTAAACCCGCTTCGTCAATATTGATTTGTAATGTATGTTCTAAAGCTAACCAATCTATAAAGTTACGCTCAATCGTGACCGCAAGGTCATAAAGCGCTGAATTTCGATCTGATAAGCCAAAATCAATTACCGCTGTAATATTGGCATCGGCACTTTGCGCAGACCAAAACAGATTGGAAGCATGCAAATCATTATGCGTCCAAATTTTAGTGGTCTGCTGCAATATATGCTTAATTTTATGATGCGTCTGAGATACACGCTCTAAAAAAACGGCGTCTAAGTTTTTATCGGCAAAATAACGGCTCAATTCAGGGCTATTTTGAATACGTTGCTGAATAGCCGTTACAATATTTTCACTTTCTAAAAGCTGCTGATTTGATACTAAATAACGCGCCGATCTGCCATGTAACTCAGGAAAATCCTGCATGGCGACATGCAATTTGGCAAGCAAACTTCCCACTTTTGCAGCATGTTCTGTATAGAAAAACGGCGTCCAAGATTGCTGATCGACATATAAGTCAAAACCTGCTGCTTTTTCGTAGACTTCATAAGTCCAGTCGCCCATTTCTAAAGCGGTCAGTCCGCAATTCGAGGCAATTAATGTCGCAACAGGAATGTTTTTACTGGCTAAATGTCGCAAAAAAGCATGCTCTTGCAAAATATCTTGCGCATTACGAAATGAACGATGACTGCGTTTAATGAAATACGAGCGACTTCCTATTTTATCTGTACTGACTGCATCCTGCGTGACTTCAATCACTGCGGCTGATGAAAATGGGCGCGGACTGCACCACAGAATTTGAATACCCCCTTGCAAGCATGGGTAATACGGTTGCAGGTTGTGTAATTCTGAGACAGTCAGATGTGCCCAATCTTTATATTCCCAGTCATTCCCCATGCCATGACCTAAATCATGTGTGATTGTGGTCATTTTCGATATTCCTTAACCTGATCAGCATTGTGTAATCGTATATTCCCTGCCATCCATTTCAAATAATCATTTTTTAGATAGATGATAGCTATTTAATTAACGGTCTTGGCTTGTCGTAAACGCAAATTCACTTCATCTACAATCTGATCTAAACCTGTGTCATAAGCAGCTTCACTCACAAAAGACACCATATTTTGTGTAACTTGCGGCAAATTGTAATCTGCATACCATGACAATGAATTCACTTCTATTTCACGTTCACCCTGCAAAATCACGAATCTTTTTTGCATCCAAGCCTGCAAATTTTCACCCGTATAGGCATCATAAAAAATAATATCGGTCAGATAAAAATCTTTCATCATGTAGGAGTAAGCCACGCTATTTTCTTCTGGCTCATAATTAAAAAAAGGTGTGGTGGTCAGATGAAACTCAACCAGAAAATGACGTTTTAAACGATGATTTTGATATTCCGCTTTGACTTTAATCGGGCAACTGATTTGCGCAAAATCAATTTCATGTTCAGTATTTTGCTTAAAATATTCAGCCAAAGACCAGACCTGATGTTTAATGAAATCCTGCATTAAAAACTCAGGTTCAAGTTGTGAATTGATTAATCCCAACAGTAAAGATTCAACTTCTTCTTTCGTTAAATAAATGTCTTCAACAATATGCATGCCAATCTCTAAATATGCTGCTGCGATAGAAAAATCCTAACGGAAAGGCTTGTGTTTGTATAGCTATGCAATCGTAGAGTGTGATCTATATCTAGCAATCAATTATCCACGTAGATTGAATCTTAATCATGTTTTCAGCTATGCTATCAACACATCAAATTTCACTTCAAACACGCCTCGTTGCGTAGGAGTAATCTCATGTCTAAGAAGTTACCTATTTACTTCTCTGACGCTGCTTGGGCGTCATTACAAAAAATCATGGGTGCGGATGGTAAACCCAGCCCTAGCCTGAATGCCCTGCTTGAACAAATTGAATTGCTGAATCAGCATGATTTTCAAGCGCTTGCTAAAAGAAAAACGCTGCATCTTCCCGTAACAATAGAATCCATTCCTGCAGGTTTTCCTTCGCCTGCTCAAGACTATATTGATAAAAATATTGATCTGAATGAATATCTTATTTCTAATGAAAATGCGACCTTTTTAAATGTGGTACGCACTACCTCTATGGTGAATGCAGGGCTTGAATACGGCGATATTGTACTGGTAGATCGCAGTAAAGAAGCCAAACACCGCAGCATTGTGGTTGCATTAATCGACCAAAAAGACCTGACTATTAAACGCCTGATGATTACAGCCAAAATGTCCAAAAGTGAATTGGCCGAACATTTTGGTGAAGACTACGACCCTGCCACTTTGCCCGAAGCTTGGCTCAAGGCAGAAAGCCCCGACTACGACAGCATTTACCTGAAAGATGGGCAAACTTTTGAAGTGTTTGCTGTGGTCACGTGGAATTTGAAAAACCTGATGGTTTAAACACCACAATAATGCATAAAAAAGCCGAATAAGTAAAATAGTCATGAAAGCTTTAGAGCAAGTTTTTGCGCTCATTGACATTAATAATTGTTATGTGAGCTGTGAGCGGTTGTTTCAACCACACCTGAATCATCGTCCTGTGGTGGTGCTTTCCAATAACGATGGCTGCGTGGTGTCACGTTCCGAAGAAGCCAAACGACTTGGCATTAAAATGGCTGTGCCCTTTTACCAAGTTCAAGAATTAATTCAACAACATGATGTTGCGGTCTTTTCAAGTAATTATGCGCTCTATGCAGAAATGTCCAGACGTTTTAATAATATTATTCAAGAATTTGTCAGTGCCAAAGATGTTGAAATTTATTCGATTGATGAAACTTTTATTGAGTTGAGTTCATATTCTCAGCGCGATTTAAACGCACTTGCACAGGAAATTAAAACAACCTTGTGGAAATGGCTGGCTCTTCCTGTTTGTGTTGGTATTGGTCAAAGTAAAACTGAAGCCAAACTAGCCAATCATCTTGCTAAGCGAAACCGCTATTTCAACGGCGTATGTAATTTACTGGATATGGATTTATGCAGCAAAGAAGCCTTGTTTCAACACATTGATGCCGCTGAAGTTTGGGGTGTGGGACGCAAAAACGCTAAAAAATTACAATCATTGGGTATCCGTTCTGTATTTGATCTAGCAACAAGCAATCCAGACCAAATGGAGCGCCAATTTTCTATTTTGATGAAAAAAACCATTCTTGAACTCACAGGTACAGCATGTATTGAACTGGAGCACAATACCGTAAGTAAGCAGCAAATCATCAGCTCACGTTCTTTTGGGCAGCGTGTAACAGATATTCATGCGCTTTCAGAAGCTTTGAGCGATTATTTACAATCTGCTGTGCAAAGGCTCAGAGCTGAAAAAAGTTTATGTGGTTGTATGATCATTTTTGCGCAATCTAACCGTTTTGATCCGCGCCAAGTTTTTTACAATCAATCGGTCACTATTGCTTTCAATGAGCCAACAGATTCTGCTTTGCTCATGAATAAGGCCATAATGAAGCATGTGACAACGCTTTTTCAAGAAGGTGTTGCCTTTAAAAAATGTGGTGTGATTTTAACGGGACTTGAACCTAAACAAAGTTATATTCACGACCTGCTTGCAGATACTGACGCCATTGAAAAACAGGAACAATTACAGCAAGTATTAGATACGGTGAAAAGTAAATTTGGTATGCAAAAACTCGCCATTGGTGCATGTAAATTGCAAGATCGAACTTGGGCGATGCAGCGCAGTCATTTAAGCCCGAATTATTTTAGTTGGGAAGGTTTATTGGCACTTGGCGATTAGCAGTGATTTGATTGGGTTAAAAAAAGCTCACAATATGAGACCTAATTTAATGCTTGAAAGTACTACAAAGTAGTATACAATTAAACACTACAAAGTAGTATAAAGGTGTTCGATGTATACCATCTGTGAGACTACTTTTTTTACCAATGAATATCCCTACTATTGGACTGAAGAACAATACAATGACTTTAAAATTTTCATTGCTGAGAACCCTACAGCAGGAGATGTAGAACCTGGTACTGGCGGCGTTCGTAAAATTCGATGGGGTGGAAAGAGTAAAGGTAAACAAGGTGGTGTTCGTGTAATTTACTATAACCGTTTAGCAAATGGCGAAATTTGGTTATTGACCTTATATAGTAAAGACACAATTACCCAACTTGAGAAAAAGACACTTAGACAATTAGCGGAGTTACTGAAATGAGTCGTTTATTAAGTGACAAAGAATTGGAAGCTCGAGAAGCAAAACGAGACTTAAATGTTGAATTATTAGAAGGCGTTAAACAAATGCTTGCTAATAACGCAGCAAGAAAAACTGTGATCAATGAAACAGATGTTGCTCTAGCACGAAGAAAGTCTGAACTCACTCAAGATCAATTTGCTAAAATTTTAGGTATCTCTAAACGTACATTAGAATCTTGGGAGCAAGGTGTTAGAAGACCTTCAGGAGCAGCTCAATCACTGATTAAATTGTTTATTTTAGATCCTCAATTTGTTCGTGACCATCTCGCTTAAATAAAATAGCCCTCAACAACAAGGGCTATTTATTATTTTGCCTTTTCAATAATAACAGCAAATCTTAGATTAGCATTTGAAATGCAACACCATGTTGTTGCCATAATACCTGACTCGGACTTTTAAAGCCGAGTCTTTTTCTTGGACGGTGATTCAAATCAGAACAGCGTTCTACTTCTGCAAGATTAGTCTTTATTCAGCCCAACAAACTTGGCACGTGCTTTATGCAGTTTTTTGTAGCTGTCGATTAAACGTAAATGACGATCTAAACCTTCAAGCTGCATATTGGTTTCGGCTAGACCATAGAAACGTACTGTGCCTTCAACAGAACCCATGACTGCATCCATACGTTCATTGCCAAACATACGGCGGAAATTGACAGCATAATCGGCAATATCCATTTCATCATCTAAAATAACTTCAAGCACGACATTCATACATTGATAGAACAAGCCACGTTCTACGGTATTGGTGTTGTATTGTAAGAATGCTTCGACTAAATCTTTAGCTTCTTCAAACTGTTCTAATGCCAAATAAATCAACAATTTTAATTCGAGGATGGTGAGCTGCCCCCAAACGGTATTGTCATCAAATTCAATGCCAATTAAGGTTTTGATTTCGGTATAGTCATCTAGCTCACATTCTTCCAAACGCTCAACTAAAGCTTCAAGTTGCTCATCATCCAAACGGTGCAGATTTAAAATGTCTTCACGGTACAGCAAAGCTTTATTGGTATTATCCCAAATCAGGTCTTCTACCAAATACACTTCTGAATAATCAGGGACTAAAATTCGGCAAGCAATCGCACCTAAATGTTCATAAATCGCCATATAAGATTCTTTGCCCATTTCTTCTAAAATCGCAAATAAAGCCTCAGCTTCTTCGACATTGCTATATTGACCATTGTTGGTGAAATCCCACTCTACAAATTCATGGTCTGCCTGCGCGCTAAAGAAACGCCAAGACACTACACCACTAGAATCAATAAAGTGTTCAACATAGTTATTCGGCTCAGTTACCGCATTCGTGCTAAAGGTCGGCTGTGGTAAATCATTTAAACCTTCAAAACTACGCCCTTGCAATAGTTCAGTTAAGCTGCGCTCTAAAGCGACTTTAAAGTTTGGATGTGCACCAAACGAAGCAAAAACACCGCCTGTACGCGGGTTCATTAAGGTCACACACATGACAGGGAATTGACCGCCTAAAGACGCATCTTTCACCAATACTGGGAAACCTTGTTCTTCTAAAGCCTGAATACCTGCCACAATACTTGGATATTTTGCCAAAACTTCTTGCGGTACATCAGGCAGGCTCATTTCTTCCTGAATAATTTCACGCTTCACTGCACGTTCAAAAATTTCAGATAAACACTGCACTTGAGCTTCTGCAAGCGTGTTACCTGCACTCATCCCGTTACTTAAATATAAGTTTTCAATTAAATTTGATGGGAAATATACCGTTTCACCATCGGATTGACGCACAAATGGCAATGAACAAATACCACGTTCAGTATTGCCTGAGTTGGTGTCATATAAATGTGTGCCCAGCAACTCATCTTCAGGATCATAAATTTCTAAGCAATATTCATCTAAAATTTCTTTAGGCAATTCACCATTTGGGCCAGGCTTAAACCATTTTTCATTTGGATAATGCACAAATTCGGCATTGGCAATCTCTTCACCCCAAAACTGATCGTTATAGAAGAAGTTACAGTTCAAACGTTCAATGAATTCACCCAAAGCAGATGCTAATGCACTTTCTTTGGTTGCGCCTTTACCATTGGTAAAACACATTGGCGATTGCGCATCACGAATATGTAATGACCAGACATTTGGCACGATATTACGCCATGAGGCAATCTCAATTTTCATGCCCAAACCTGCCAAAATACCCGACATATTGGCAATAGTTTCTTCAAGCGGTAAATCTTTACCAGCAATAAAAGTCGCTTGAGATGAAGTCAAGTTCGGCATCAGCAAAGCTTGTGCATCGGCATCAATGCTTTCGACTTGCTCAATCACAAACTCAGGGCCTGTTTGCACGACTTTCTTTACGGTACAACGGTCAATAGAACGTAAAATCCCCTGACGGTCTTTTTCAGAAATATCTGCAGGCAATTCCACCTGAATTTTAAAAATCTGTTTATAACGGTTTTCAGGATCGACAATATTGTTTTGAGATAAGCGGATATTATCGGTTGGAATATCACGTGATTGGCAATAAACCTTCACGAAATACGCAGCACACAATGCAGATGACGCAAGGAAATAATCAAATGGGCCTGGCGCAGAACCATCGCCTTTATAACGGATGGGCTGATCGGCAATGACGGTAAAATCGTCAAATTTAGCTTCAAGACGCAAGTTGTCTAAATAATTGACTTTAATTTCCATGCAGGCACCTATTGTATGTGCCTACTCAGACACAAAATTATAAAATATTGATTTATAAGCCGAATCAAGAGGGAGAATAAGACTTAAAAAATGAGGTTTGAAGTCATCGCAACTATTTAACAGCGACTCCAGAATATGCGGCAACATTATAAAGTGATTTGGGTGAATTGATAATGCTATAAATACAGATTTACTGAATTTAAGCAAAGTTGCTAATTAATATATACAAACATAATATATTTAAATGTATGGTATATTGTCTTTAGGTTCTAATCTGCTTGATGGTGAAACAACATGAAATATACCGAACTCACTGCTGAAATTTCGTCTAATATCAAATCCATTAAAGAACAATCTCCCGATTTACTTAAAAGCTTTAATGCCCTATCACAAGTTGCGATGAAAGACGGCGTAATTGATGCCAAAACCAAAGAGTTTATTGCGCTTGCAATTGGTGTGGCACAACGCTGTGATGGTTGTATCGGTTTTCACGTCAGAACTTTGGTCAAAATGGGCATGACTTTTGAAGAATTGAATGAAATTTTAGGTATTGCTGTTTATATGGGCGGTGGCCCATCACTCATGTATGCCGCAAACGCCGTGGCAGCATTTAAAGAGTTTTCTCCATCTACAGCCGAATAACAGCATCAAATTATTTACCGAGTCGAAACTATGTTAAATATCCATAATGAATGGGATGAACGCTACAGCCAACATGACCATATTTATGGTGAACAAGCCAATGCGTTCATTCAGGACATTACGCAAAAACTGTCTATTCACGGCAAAACTTTGGGCTTGGCCGAAGGTGAAGGTCGTAACTTGTTATATTTGGCAGCTGTGGCACAAGCCAATGAGCAAGCATTTGAAGCAGATTTATGGGACTACTCGCAAGTTGCTTTAGATAAGGCCCAAGGCTATGCACAGCAACGTGGTTTAAGTCTAAATACACGAAAGCAAGATTTAAGTCAGGTGAATTGGCCAGCGAATCAATATGACAACGTGATTTGCGTATTTGGTCACTTTAACCCTGAAACACAGCAAAAAGTGTTAAATGGCGTGCGCGAAACTTTGGTCAACGGCGGTTTATTTGTTGGTGAGCTGTATTCTACTCGTCAGCTAGAATATAAAACGGGCGGCCCACGTGCAGTAGAAATGCTGTACGATCCTATCGAGTTTTTAAGCCATTTTAAACACGATCATCTGATTCATTTCTTTGTGGGCGATGTAGAACGCTCAGAAGGCAAACTGCATCAGGGCAAATCCCACGTCATTCAATTTGCGATTCGTATTCAGAAATAAAAGACTGAATCTTTTACATCAAAAAGCTTGCTCCAATGCAATTAGAGCAAGCTTTTTTGCGCTTTAGATTTGAATATTCAGTTAGATATTTGCTCGGAAATTTTTAAAATCACTCAAACACATCTTTCATAGATTTTGGCATTCCTTGTACCGACTGTAATTCGCCCTGTTTATTTTTCCAAAGCACAACAGGTGTGGCAAAGAACTCGTATTTATCCATCAGTGCCTGATTCTGTTCTAAGGTTTTTTCTACATGTACAGGCACAGTTTTTTGCTCGATCAGCTTTTTTTGTCCGTATTGACGATGGAACGCATTAAAGGTCTGCTGTGGGTTTTTCGCCATTAATAAAGTCGCGGCCTGCCCTTTGCTTTCAGGTCGGATCACCGCCACAATAATATGTCTTAACTGAACTTTGCCAGATTCTACCCACGGACGTGCCTGCTTCCAAAAGGTATGGCAATACGGACAATTCGGGTCTGAAAACACGTAGACAATTTTTTCAGCACTGGTTTGCCCATCCTGAATCCAAGTAGCGTGTTCCAGACTTTGCCACACATCTTCAAGTACCGACTTTTTCACATAACGGTCTAAAGCATCGACGGTTAAATTATTGCCTTGTGCATCAAACAAAGTGCCTACAATATAGTATTTCTGATCATTGGAAATAAACACTGTCGCAGGACTTTGTTCAATATGCCCTGCCCAACCTGTCATTTGTGCAGGTGCTTGAATTTGTTGCACAAACTTAAAACCTTCTTTTTCAATGTGCTGTTTGAGGTTGTCCTGTGCTTGCAGCATACTCACACTACTGGCAAGACTCATACCTATCGCCAGTTTCAGCATGTTATTTTTGATGTTTGATGTCATATTGATTGTCCTTAATTTTGGCTTCACGGCGGGTTTTCTTTCAAATCGTTAAGAGCGCGTTTATGGATTCGCTTGTATTTTTTTCAGATAATGCTGCAGCATCGGCTTGGTCAATTCACCCATGTGATGATCGACCAATTCTCCTTGTGCATTAAAAAACAAAGTACTTGGCAAACCGAACATATTGAAGTGTTGTCCTAAACGAGCTGCAGGGTCTAATAACACGTGTTCAAACTGAAATCGATGTTTCTGTAAATAGGCTTGAATCTCTGCTGCAAATTCGCCTTGATTGGCAAATACAAAATTGACCTCAGGGAAATCTTGCTGTGCTTGTTGCATAACAGGCATTTCACGATGACAAACTGGACACCAAGTCGCCCAGAGATTAATCACCGTGGGCTGCCCTGAAAATTGAGCTAAATCTTGAGGTTGTTGCGCTAGGTTGTGCAATACTAGATTGGGATAGGCATGCTGCGTCTGCAAAGGTTGGATAAGACTCCAACCTACAACTTGTACTGTAATAAAGAGCGCAACTGCCCATGCCAGAACAACACGTTGAATAGCGCGATTTTTCCAGACAAACCACGCCACACCTGCCATAACTGCGGCAATCAGATGAAAGCCTTTGTCCTGAATTTTTAAAATATCAATCGGGTTGGCAAAGTACAGCTCATAATGCTGCAACACAAAAACTGCCCGCCCAACTAAAGCACCAATCCACAGCGCATTCCATAATGCATCCTGATAACCTGTCCAAGTCTGTGCATTCCATGTATAACGACGCTGAAAAAATTTACCCATTGCAAAGACGACAATCAGTCCTAGCAATAAAAACACCAATGGCCATGGAATCATCAACATGCCTAACTGCAAGACTGCGGATTGAATCATGGCGCAGCCTCTTGCAGTTGATGAATATTTTGAATCAATTGCGCTGCGTTATAAGCACCTGTTAGACGCAATTCACGTTGTTCCCGTTGTGGATCTGCCAAAAATAACAACGTTGGCGGCCCTAAAATCTGCCATTTTTTCAATAAGGCATCTTGTGAAGGATGCTGTTCGGTTAAGTCGAGTTTAATCCGCACCACATGCTTTAAAGCATCTTGCACATCGGTACGAGGAATCACATCACGCTCAATCGGCTGACACGCCACACACCAATCGGCATAGACATCAATCACAATCTTTTGATGAGCATGTGCGGCCAAAGCTGCATTCAACTCTTGTTCTGTGCGTACTTTGATCCATGGCTGTAATTGGTCTGCTTGTACCTGCGCATTGACACTGGCAATACTCTGATTGACATGCCAAATTCCACTACTGGCGATTACTGCCACCAAAGCCAATAACGAAAAACGCTGTGGACGATGTAACACGTGGCGCAAAATTGCAATTAAATATGCAGCGAAGGCAAATAACACCACAGCAAAAGCAACATAGTACCAAGTCACAGAAAATAGCGGACGAGCAAAATACAAAGCCATTGCCAACATGATAAAACCAAAGCTAAATTTTAGCCGTTCCATCCACAAACCTGGCTTTGGCAAATATTTCGCGCCAAACACGCTGGCAATAAGTAAAGGAATTCCCATACCTAAACCGAGCAGGAATAAATATAAACCACCCAATGCTGCTTGATCCAAATGTGAGACGTACAGCAATGCTCCCGCTAAAGGCGCACTCATACATGGCCCGACAATCAGTGCAGAAATCACCCCCATAACGCCCGCACCCAATAAAGTACCGCCTTTTTGATATTGCTGAATACGATCTAAACGCTGTAACACTGCTTGTGGTAATGACAACTGATACAGTCCAAACAGGTTTAAAGCAAAGAGCACAAACAACATAGCAAAAACTGCAATCACTACGGGATTTTGGAACCAACGCTGTACGCTATAACCAATGTGTGACGCAACAACGCCCATCAAGCCATAGACTAGCGCCATACTGACGATAAAGGTGATCGCAATTGCTGCCGCTTTATAGCCTGTATTGAGCTGCACCAAAATGCCAGAAAGAATTGGAATCAGCGGCAATGAACACGGTAAAAAAGCCAGTAATACCCCAAAACCTAAAAAGATAAACGCATTCAGTAACAACCCTTGCCCAGACAATAAATTCAGGAAAAATTGATCATTGTTCCATTGCTGATTCAGACTCGTACTACTGGCTGTTTCCGTATTGCTTGAATTGGCTGATGCAGCGAATGTATTGTCTGTCAATGCCGTATCTGTATTTTCAATCTCTAAGGAATTTGCTAAATCAACGTTTTCTACTGATTCAGGGGTAAGTTTAGGATCAGCTTGTGTTACAGCAACCGCATTTTCAGCAAGCTGTGCTTTGTTTTCTAGCGTTTGCTGTTCAAGTTTGAGTTCTTTTGTCGTTACAGTATTTGCAGTTGTCGTAACTTGTTTTTGTGTACTAGAACCATTGGCTTGATGCTTATCTGCATCATTTAAGTTAGTGTTTAAAGCAGCCTGATTATTCTGATTGAGTTGCTGAAGTAAATTACCTTTGCCCGCACTTAAATTATGCTGTGGCAATAAACCATCGGCATCGGTTTGAATCGTTTTACGCTGTACGGGATAACACAAACCATCTTCAGCGCAGCCTTGCCAAGTAATTTGATATTGCTGATTAGGCTTCACCTGAATCTGTGTTGTCACTTGCCCATAATGCACACGTGTCAGCCCGAAAGTCGGATCATCTTTTTCCTGCCCTGCAGGCAATTTAAAAGCAAGCGGCTTTTGAGCCTGACTGACTTTGAATTGATCGTGATATAAATAGTAATGCGGTGCGACATCCCATTTCAGTTCAACCGTTTGTTCAGACAATGACGTCGCCTGAAACTTAAAAGCTTGATCGGACGCTAAAAATTCATTGGCAGCATTGACCCACACCGCACACAGACTCAACACAAAATAAGCAATGACGCGAATAAAAATCATGTATTTATACTAAAAATTAAAAAACTGACTGTATTATCGGTAAGTGTAGATTAAGAGAACATTAATAAAGATTTTTCTTTGTAAACTTGAGCATTGTAGGTGCCTAATCTAAATTTGTGGCGTGATCGAGATGTGTCATATATTGGGCTGACTGTGGTATAGGAGCAAATATGTTCGTCGTTTTGGTGGAAGATGATCCTTATATTGCCCAAAGTATTGTGGCAGCACTCGAATTTTTAAGTATTTCAGTCGAACACGTGAATAACGCGCGCGATGCCGATTACTTCATACGTCATAGTGCGGTAGATCTGTGCCTGCTCGATTTAGGTCTGCCTGACCAAGATGGTTTACAGTTACTCGAAAACTGGCGTAAAGATGCCATTCATATTCCAGTATTGGTATTAACCGCGCGGAATCATACTCAAGACTGCGTACAGGCGCTCAACTTAGGAGCAGATGACTACCTAACTAAACCTTTTGAATTAAATGAACTGATTGCCCGTGTATATGCATTAAGCCGCCGTCATCGTGGTTATTCATCGAACCAACTGCAAAGTGGTCAGTTACACATGAACCTCGATACACAAGAAGTCAGTTGGCATTCACAAAACATTCAGCTTTCACGCCGTGAATATAGCCTATTGGAAACCTTTTTACGGCATCCGAACCAAATCTTAAAAAATGAAGAACTGATAGATAAAGTGTATGGCTTTCAAGACAGTATCGAAAGCAATGCCTTAAATGTGCATATCTACCATTTACGGCATAAAATCCACCCCGATTTTATTCAAACGGTGCGTGGTGTCGGCTACATCTTTAAACCTGAGCTGCTGACATGAAAAACTACAGTCTGAAATGGCGTTTGGTATCGACCATCAGCTGTGCATTTATTTTGCTGTGGGTGATTGTCTTTGCATGGCTCTACCATGACTTGGAACAACGCTTACAAAATACGCTGGATGAACGACTTTCTACCTCAGCCCGTATGGTCGCCCGCCTGATTCAGCAACTGCCCCTAGAACAACTCACAGAAAGTTTGCATGCCGAATCAGAAAATGCCTTGCTACATAGTTTAATTGCTTGTGAAGTCTCTATTTTCCGTGCCGATGTTTCATTACCACAGCATGTGATTGCACGCACTCAAGGCGCACCGAAAAATTTAAAAAACCAACAAGTCGGTTTCAGCACATGGACAGAAAATGGACTGCAATGGCGTAGTTATGTACTGCGTGAAGGTGAAGTTCAGGTGGTGGTGGCTGAAAAAATTCAGTTACGGCAAAACCTACTTAAACAAATTTTACAGTCGGTACTGATTCCTTTACTGCTTACTTTGATTATTTGTATTTTGCTAATTTTGTGGATTATCCGTCTGGAGTTTTTACCGCTCGATCACATCACCCGCCACTTAATTCAGAAAAAACAATCTTTAGATGAAGCTTCTCGTTATTTAATTGAACTGAGATCACAAAAAATTCCTAAAGAAATTCAGCCTTTTGTCGATAACTTATTGATGCTGATTGAACGCCTACATAAAAGTCTGGAACACGAAAAAAACTTTAGTGCATTTGCTGCGCATGAACTGCGCACGCCGTTAACGGCTATTAAAACGCATGTGCAACTGAGCCAATTGATGTTGAATCAAACCGCATCTGCCCAAGATACAGCCAAAGTCATCGACAATTTAAAACACGCAGAACGCAGCATCCAACGTTATCAACAACTTTTGGAACAACTGTTATTGCTCAGTCAAACTGAAGCAGGTATTCAAGCGGCACATAGCCATGCAGATATGCGTAGCGTATTAGAAACAGTCTTGTCGGAACTGACTGTGGAATATCCCAATTTATCAGCGAAATTACAGATTGATTGGGCGAGTTTGGTAGCACAACACATTAATATTCCAGCGCCTGCGTTGCACATGGTACTGAAAAACTTGATTCAAAATGCTTATTTGCATGCAGAGGATGCGCCAAACATTCAAATTTATATGCAAGACCTGCAATTGATCATTGCAGACCAAGGCAAAAGCCTGAATGAAGATGATTTTACCATTCTGACTCAGCGTTTTTGGCGTAAATCTGCGCATAAACAAGGCTATGGCTTAGGTCTAACTCTAGTCAAAGTATTATTAGAGCAATATGGCTACCTACTTCAATTTCAGGCTAACCAACCGCAAGGTTTAAAAGTGATTGTCAGTTTTGATGCAGCACCTTCTGCAACAGAGAAACAACAGACGGATTAAGCTTTTCTGAGCTTTAACAGCAAATAAAGCAAGATTCAGAACAAGATCACTTAACTTTTGCCAATACCGAACATATTGCTCTACTTTACGATAACGCCATTTTTAAGGTGATTTTTGAAATAAAAGGTCAATGCGTTCTAAAATTTTATCTATGATGTAGATGCTGCGGGCTATTGAGTAGAAGAACATTGGCTAGAAAAAAATTGCTGAAACTTTCATCACCGTTTTTTTGTTCGATACCACGTCATATTTTTAAATGAGGTAGATATCCGTGCAGATCGTGCATGTGCTTGGTCTTGTGATCAATCTACAACTTAATTAAAGTGTACATAAAACCAACAGCACCCCACTCAAAATATAATACGCAGCGTAGGAGCATCTATTCCAGACTAAAATATAGATAAATATATCAATCAAAGCATTCCATTTAAGCTCATGTTTTATTTAAATAAAGTTGAATTTTTAAAATATCTTATTATCGAAATGATCTTTCTATCGAATCCATAACCACTTGAACGATGATCACAAAACGTATTAGATGATCCACTGCAGTTTGTGTGGTCATCTACTTTGAATGAACTGAAAAAATGGAATCGCCATTTTTTATAAACAGCAAGGAATTACATACTATAAAGAAATGCGATATTGATGTTGGTTGTTTTCTGGCTTTGACATTCCGAATCAAACCAGTTCAAGTCACTCGCTTGATCAGTCGTTACAGAAAACAAATGAATAGATTTGGTCAGTTGTTTTAGAATATAAAAATCAGCAAAAAAAACTAAAAATGTAATTTTTTAACATTGCGAATTCCCTGCAAAGTTTTCATTATAGAGCCTCATTTTGGCACACGCTTTCTACGTCAAATTAAACAAATTACAAAAAAAATGTGGAATTTTATGCCATAATTAGCAAACTTTGCAGACATCTTGCAAAGTATTATTGCAATTATTTATTGGAGCAAGCGGAATGATTTCGACCATTTTGGTTATTCATGGACCGAATCTAAATTTGCTAGGAAAGCGTGAACCCGAAGTTTATGGTTACCTCACTCTTGAGGATATAAATCAACAGCTCATTTCACAAGCGCAAAAAGCATCAATTTCTATAGATACTTTCCAAAGTAATTGGGAAGGCGCAATTGTAGACCGAATTCATCAAGCCGCGTTAGATGGCACACAATATATCATTATTAACCCTGCTGCATTAACGCATACCTCTGTTGCGGTACGTGATGCCTTGTTAGGGGTCGCTATTCCATTTCTTGAAGTCCATTTGTCGAATGTGCATGCACGTGAGGCGTTTAGACATCATTCATATTTATCAGACAAAGCCATTGGTGTGATTTGCGGTTTAGGCGCAAAAGGCTATGCCGCAGCACTCGACTTTGTTCTTGAAAAAATTCAACCTACTACACAATCTTAAACTAGGAATACTGTCCATGGATATTCGTAAAATCAAGAAACTCATCGACTTGATGATTGAATCTGACTTACAAGCGATTGAAGTTAAAGAAGGCGATCAGTCGATTGCATTAACTCGTCGCAGTCCAGTAGTAGCGGCAGCAGTTCCTGCAATGCCTGCACCTTCTGCAGAAGTACCATCTGCACCTAAATCTTCACCACGTGGTGCTGTTGAAACTTCTCCAATGGTTGGCGTGTTCTATGCAGCACCAAGCCCAGGTGAAGCACCATTTATTAAAGTGGGTCAAACTGTTTCTGCTGGTGAAACGCTTGGCATTATCGAAGCAATGAAAATCATGAACCCAATTGAAGCAACTCAAAGTGGCGTGATTGAAGAAATTCTAGTTAAAAATGGCGAAGTGATTCAATTTGGTCAACCACTCTTCCGCTACCGCGCTTAAGACCTCGGGGATTCACAATGTTGCAAAAAGTTTTAATTGCAAACCGTGGTGAGATTGCCCTGCGCATCACCCGAGCTTGCAAAACTTTAGGGATCAAAACCGTGGGTATCTATTCAGATGCCGATAAAGACCTGATGCACTTACGCTTTTGTGATGAAGCCGTGTGTATTGGTCCGGGTGCGAGCAGTGAAAGTTACCTGAATATTCCTGCAATTATTACTGCAGCAGAAATTACAGGTGCAGATGCCATTCACCCTGGTTATGGTTTCCTTGCCGAAAATGCCGAATTTGCTGAAATTGTAGAAAGTTCAGGTTTCATTTTCATTGGTCCACGCCCTGAGCATATTCGCTTAATGGGTAACAAAGTTTCTGCAATTACTGCAATGCGTAAAGCTGGCGTACCAACTGTACCGGGTTCAGCACACGCCGTTACACCACACAATGCTTTAGCTGAAGCCAAAGAAATTGGTTTCCCGCTCATTGTAAAAGCGGCTGCTGGTGGTGGTGGTCGTGGTATGCGTATTGTAGAGCGCGTAGACACCCTGCTTGAATCAGTTCAAGCGGCTCAACGTGATGCAGAAATGTGGTTTGGTGATGACACGGTCTATATGGAACGTTTCTTACAAAAGCCACGTCACGTAGAAGTACAAGTATTGGCTGATGGTAATGGTCACGCGATTCACCTTTATGACCGCGACTGTTCTTTACAACGTCGTCACCAAAAAGTTCTTGAAGAAGCGCCTGCACCTAACTTACCAGAACAAGCACGTGCCGATATTTTAGAAGCGTGTGTTAATGCATGTAAATTAATGCAATACCGTGGTGCAGGTACTTTCGAATTCTTATTTGAAGATGATGAATACTTCTTCATTGAAATGAATACACGTGTTCAGGTTGAGCATCCTGTAACTGAAATGGTGACAGGCATTGACATCATTGAACAACAATTGCGTATTGCTGCAGGTCTAGGTTTAGACATTGAGCAAGATCAGGTTGAAATTCGTGGTCACGCAATCGAATGTCGTATTAACGCAGAAGACCCAACCACCTTCGTACCTTCACCGGGTAAAATTGAACACTTCTATGCCCCAGGTGGTGCAGGTGTTCGTGTAGATTCACACATCTACGAAGGTTATAGCATTCCGCCGTATTACGACTCAATGATTGCTAAACTGATTGTGCATGGTAAAGATCGTGAAACCAGTATTGCGCGTATGCGTCAAGCCTTGGATGAAACTATCTTAACAGGAATTAAAACCAACATTCCTTTGCACAAAGACTTGATTCTGCAAGATAAAAACTTCTGCAAACAAGCAATGGATATTCACTATCTTGAAAAGCATTTGCTAAAGCAACTTGCTGGCAATGAAGAAGAAAAAGCATAAGTAATTAAGGTTGCTTAAGTTTAAAATAAAGAGCTGATGATTCAACGTCAGCTCTTTTTTATTGTTGAGAATAAAAGCTAAACCGTTAATCTATGCAGATCAGTATGAATAAAAAACCAATACTCCAAATGGAGTATTGGTTTAAAAATTGATTTAAAAACTGAGATCATTTTAGATCATCGAATGATGCAAAATACTAGACAAGATTAATCTAAAAACTCAGTCATTAATGCCAATACTTCTGCGGTTTTTTCAGCATGCAACCAATGCCCTGCATGAGCAACTGTTTCAACTTTTGCGTGAGGAAACTGTGCTTGAATAGCGGCATAATGCTCAGGTAACTCAATATAAGGTGAATTACCGCCACGAATAAACAAAGTATTGACATCACTATGCACCGTCTGCCATGACAAAATTTCGGCATAATGTTCATGTAGCGCATTTAAGTTAAATAACCATTGCCCTTTGCTAAATGACTTCATCAAAAATTGCACAACCATTTCTTCTTGAAGATGCTCACGCATAATTTCCATTGCCGCTTGGCGACTTTCAACTTGTGCATCTTGCACAGCAAACAAGGCTGTAAAAATTTGATCGTGACGATTTTCAGGATAAGCAAAAGGACAAATATCCAATAAAACCAATTGCTGTAAACGCCCAGCAGCCAGAGGAGCTAAAGTCATTGCAACTTTACCGCCCATTGAATGCCCAACCACAGAAAGCTGTTCGATATTCAAGCTGTTCAACGTTTCTAAAACATCTTGTGCCATTGCTGCATAATTCATGTCATCACAATGCGCAGACTTACCATGATTGCGCACATCTAATTGAATTACGGTGCGCTGTTCTTGAAATGCACGTGCGAGCATGCCTAAATTACTCAAACTACCAAATAAACCATGAATAAAAACCAAAGGTGGCAATGTAGATTCAGGCTGATTTTGCGTGATTTGATAATTTAACAACATAAAATAGACTCTAAACTTGAATTCAAATGATTGATCTATTTAATGAGTTTTGAGTTTATAAATCAAATTTTATATGTGCTTTTTACGGTGAAACTTATAATATTGCTTAGGCTATTTGTGTGAGCCTAAGCAATAACATACAAGATGAACTTTTCTTAAAATTTTATTTAAAATAATTCAAAGGCAACTTCAAATAACGAATGCCGTTGGCCTCAGGTTGTGGGAACTTACCTGCGTCCATATTGATTTGAATTGATGGCAGAATCAATTTAGGCATCGTTAAAGTAGCATCACGCTGAGTTCTCATCTCAATAAATTCAGCTTTGCTTACCCCTGTATGAATATGAATATTCTGCTCTTTTTGAGTTTTGAGCAGTGTTTCATGTTCATATTGTTCACGTGATTCTGGTAGATAATCATGGCATAAGAACACTCGTGTTTCTTCAGGCAATGCGTATAGCGTTTGCACAGAATCGTACAACTGCCCTGCACTGCCTTTCGGGAAATCACAACGTGCCGTACCATAATCAGGCATAAACAAAGTATCACCTACAAATACAGCATCACCGATCACATAGCTTAAACAAGCAGGCGTATGCCCCGGTGTAGGGATGTTATAGGCTTGTAATTCACCAATCGTAAAAGTTTCATGATCGTCAAACAGATAATCAAATGATTGATGTGAATTGAAATACTTGATATCCAAGTTATAGATAGCACTAAATGTTTCTTGCACAATCGAAATTTTATGGCTCATGGCAATTTTACCACCCAACTGCTCTTTTAAATATTGAGAAGCTGTCAGGTGATCGGCATGCACATGCGTTTCTAAAATCCATTCAACCGTTAATTCATTTTTTTGGATGTAAGCAATGATTTCATCGGCATGAATTGTTGAAGTAGTCGCAGATGCAGGGTCATAATCCAACACGCTGTCAATAATGGCACATTGACGCGTTACAGGATCACTTACCACATAACTGAATGTATTAGTATTTTCATCAAAAAAATGCTGAATATCTGCGTGCATCTTATGCTCCTGCAACCTTACGATGAATGAGAATCCCCACCAACATTGCAACAATGAAATAGATTGCTTGATAATAACCTAAACCAATCAAGGTTAGACTTGGCGCTGGACAAATTCCTGCAACGCCCCAACCGATACCAAAAATAAAACTACCTGTGATCAGTTTAGAGTCAATTTGAGTTTGTTTAGGCAAATCAATTGGTTCATTTAAAATGGTTTTTGGTTCAGCTTGGCGCATAATTCTTTGGAATGGAATAAAGGCAACCGCAATTGCACCCATCATAACAAATGCCAGACTTGCATCCCATGTACCGAAAAGATCGAGGAAGTTTAAAACTTTTTCAGGATTCGACATACCAGAAAGAATCAATCCAGCTGAAAAAATACCACCGAAAACAAAGGCTAAGAAATTTTTCATTTAGAATGCTCCTGTGATATGGCGGATAACATAAACGGTAATAAAGCCAGCTAACATAAAGGTAGCTGTTGCTGCAATGGAGCGCTTAGATAAACGACTCATGCCACAAATACCATGTCCACTGGTACAACCCGAACCCAAACGAGTACCGAAACCAACCAACAATCCCGCCACAATCATCATCAATGGGCTTGCATTCAATTCAACTTTAGGTTGAGCCACGATGCCATAGAAAAAAGGCACAATGAAAATACCTAACACAAACCACAATGCAGGCGTTTTGAACAGCGTTTGCGGATTTAATACTTGAGCCAGTAAACCACTAATGCCTGCAATACGACCATGAACATATAAATAGCCCACGACTGCAAGACCAAGCAATCCACCACCGATTAATGCCAGCAGATAATCATGCATTTTGAACACCCAAAACAATATATGTTTTTATAATATATTATTGTAATTATTATTCAACTATTCTCTTGTAAGTTTTGTAAACTTCATCTGACTATTCGTCTATGTTTGCGATGTGAGAGAGATTTCGCAAGTTTTTGGCTGATATTAAGTCATAAGGCAGAAAATTTAGTCATTCTAAATGACTGCCTCATAACGTAATAAAGATATATCAAAATAGACAGCAACGACAAAAGTTGAGGGCATTAGACTCATTTGTGAGCAAGCGCAATAAGTTCTTTTTTATGCCGACGAATTACACGTTTAGCAGCATCTAACATAATGCGATTGGTAGTCTCATCATCACCAAAGTCAATAGGTTTAGCTGGACACATTGGACGAGCTTTTCGATCTTCGATTGTGTAGTCTTTAAGACGCTTACCCATACTGCACCTCTCAGAATTTCTTAACTTTCACTAATATAACATAAAATTTAGTTTGTTAAAAAATCATCAATACGAGTTTTTAATTACCCTATTTATTGCTTAAAGATAACTTTTTTTGTTATTAAATGGTCGCTTGGAACAAGAATCACTGAGATGAAACGAATAGGAATAGTTGCTACATTCATACAAGAACAAGCATCTGTGTGCTTTGGACTCAAAACAATATAAAGTTCAACATATCATGCATCTACAATATCTACAAAATTAGCATTTAAAACTTTTGCCAAATCGCTTGGTGTTAAACCAATATCTAATCCCCGCTTCCCTCCACTCACATACATAGTTGCAAGCTGTTGAGCGGATGCATCAATCACTGTTTTCAGTTGTTTCTTCTGCCCAATTGGACTAATGCCCCCAACCAAATAACCTGTCAAACGCTCAGCATCTTTAGGATCAGCCATGTGTACTTTTTTACACTGAAAAGCAGCCGCAACTTTTTTAAGATTTAATTGGTAATGGACAGGTAAAATCGCCACAAAATAATGCTTATCATCACTGACCAATAAAGTTTTAAATACTTCTGTGACATCTAAGCCTAACTTCTCCGCAGCTTCTAAACCAAAACTTTTAGCATTATGATCATGTTCATATTCATGCATAGAAAATTGAATTTTCTTGGCTTTTAAAAGTTTAGCTGCTGGAGTCATTGAAAAAATACTGTAAAAAACGATGCTCAAATTATACGCTTGATTGAGATTAAAAGTGAATTCGCTTAGGCCATTTTTAAATATAGAAGTAACTATCGAAAAAATAGCCTAAAATCATTAACTTGGTTTACGTGAATTTTCAACCAACACGTTAGCTAAGCGCTGTGCATGCGCAATCACGCGATCCAACCAACGTTGTGCCGCCAACAACTCTAAACCTGTCGCAGCATTGAGCTGATTCACGGCAATATATTGCAGCACTTTTTCACGGTTTTCGGCACGTTGATCTTCTGTCCATTTTTTCAAATTAGATAATTCGGTATTTAGACTTAGTACATGTTTATGCACATCAAAATCATCCATTTCTTTTAGATGTTCATCAAGAATTTGTACAAAATCTAAGCCAACTTGATAAATTGCAGGTTGGGTGCGTATTTCTTTTGCTAAAGTAATATTTTCCAAATCACTTCGTAAAACACGTAAATACACCATCAAACGAAGCATCGCCATTAAACGCTGTTGATCGGCTTCATTTTCTGAAATCGACATTTCTTCCAAATAGCGTTGGACTTGAATGAGTACTTCATCTAGCTGTAATAAACGTACTTTTGAAGGTAATCTTCCCTCTTGGATAGCCAGTTTTAGCATCACCAAAACGTCATACAAACTATGGTAAATCACCTTTGATGCAGCATGAATAGCCAAGGCGGGCACAGATAAACTCGCTTGATCGAGATAACATAAAACCGATTGAGTTTGATCTGGGATAATTTTCATAATCAGTTTTTCGAACTGACGGATAAAAGGCAAAATAATCAAAGTACCAGAAATACTGAATGCTGTATGAAATGCAGCAACAATCACCACATTGTCCCATGTTGCCATAAGACGTTGATTTTGTGTTAGCTCAAGAAATAACGGTTTTAAAATAATAAAAGCAAAAATGGCTGAAATGATGTTAAAAATCACATGAACCGCTGCAGTACGTTTGGCATTTGCAGTTGAACCAATTACAGCAATAATGGCTGTCGCCACCGTACCAATATTCTGTCCAATCACCAAACCTAAAGCCTGTTGCAAATCAATCGCACCACTGG
Source organism: Acinetobacter sp. YH12135 (assembly GCF_013418565.1). Lineage (NCBI taxonomy): Bacteria > Pseudomonadati > Pseudomonadota > Gammaproteobacteria > Moraxellales > Moraxellaceae > Acinetobacter > Acinetobacter sp. YH12135. Next base: position 1,073 of record NZ_VPBU01000004.1, on the reverse strand, counting down.
CCAATGCTGCTAAGGTCGCGGTAATTGCAGCACTTGAAGATTGCAACAGAATGGTCATGATAATACCGACCAAAACCAAACTGAGTTGCGCAATCAAAGATCTACTTGAAAATACTGATAAATCGACACGTTCAGCAAAACCTGACATGGCAACTTGCAACATATCAATGCCAAGGAAAATCAGACTAAAACCTGCCAATGTCATTCCAAATAATGCAACTCGCCCCTGACTAAATAATTTGAGCATTGCACCCAAACCCAGCAAAGGTAATGCAAAACTGGTGATGGAAAATTTAACACCTAAAAATGCCACCATCCAACCCGTACTGGTTGTGCCAATATTCGCGCCAATAATGACACCAATTGCCTGAGCAAAAGTAAGAATACCCGCACTGACAAAACCAATTGTGGCTAAAGTCGTTGCTGTAGAAGATTGTACAATTAAGGTTAAACCGATGCCTGAAAGCACAGCTTTAATGGGTGAGCCTGTAAATTTAGACAACCAAATACGCAAAGTTTCCCCTGCCATATTTTTTAAGCTGTCTGTCATCATGGTCATACCAATCAAAAATAGACCAATACCACCACATAATTGTACAAAGACTTCTAACACACTTACTCCCTGTGCAATAAGCAATTTTCAAAGTGCTAAAAAGCCGATATTGTACGTACTTTTATCTTAAAATTGCAGTTTATTTGTTCTATTCCAATAGTTTATATTAAATAAAAAACTTGTCATCAATTTGACATATTATTAAACCTAAGGATAGATCGGACTCCATTGGTTTATCCAATCATTCGATAAAACAAAACGAAACCTCTGTATTATGCTGACACGATACAATTCAAATCTGTGAATGGCTTGACTAGGTCAATCGCTCACCTCAAAATCAGTATATATACTCACATACGCCAAAATGACAGATATAGTTTTAATATGATTTTTCTCTGTACACGACAAATTTCACAGAACCCTTATCCTATCAGGATTCTGCTTTCTTAAAATTGCCAAAATTTCCTTAAACTCTTCTTTTTTCCCAAAACCAATTAAACGCTGAATCGCCATTTGAACA
>NZ_VPBU01000049.1:0-1521 GCF_013418565.1 Acinetobacter sp. YH12135 | reverse complement strand
GATATAGCTCTTGCGAGTTTACGATTCCTCAACATGCCTTTAACATTCAAATCTTCAATCGCAATCACATCAAAACGTGTTACCAAATCCGTTGTGACTTGATGAAGATTATTCTTGCGTAGACAGGCAATTTTATAGTGCAGGCGAGATAGCTTGGCTTTTGCTTTTTCTCGATTCTGACTACCTTTTTTCTTACGACTAAAAGACTTGTTGAGTCGCCTTAGTTTTGCAAGCTGTCTTTTAAGTGGTGCGTTAGAAGGAATAACCTCACCATTTGAAAGGGTGGCAAGATTAGAGACACCCAAATCAACACCGATACTTAAACCTGTTTTCGGTTTAAGCTTTTCGATCTGGGTGAGTTCGACAGCGATTGATACAAACCACTTACCACCTTGTTTAAATATTTTGGCCGAGAGAATTTTACCCTTATAGCGCAGATTCTCAGTCATTTTCACCCAACCCAAATTAGGGATTTTAATAGACCGACCCTTTACGCTAAATTGATCATTTGATAATGAAAAACGGTCATCCTTGCCTTTTTTTCTTGGCTTGGGGTATCCTGATTTGCCGTTAAAAAATCTATCAAAAGCACTACCCAACTGCTTAATCGCCAACTGTGGTGCGCACTTAGTCACTTTCTTCATGAAAGGATATTTTTCAAATTTAAAAGTGTTTAGGTGCTTTCTTAATTTACTCTCTTTAGGTCTATTAAGAAGCATTTCATTCACCGCAACATCATAATACTCACACTGATCTCGATATTCCTTATCAGCCTTGTATTGTCGCTGCCACTCTCTTAAAGCCCAATTATACGACAAACGAGCAACACCACTTGCCTGAGCAAAATGGCTTGCTTGTTTATTATTGGGCATCAATTCAATGATATGCCCTCGTATAAATCGACTCATAGTGCTTCTTTGACCGCCTGTATTAGCTTTTGGTTCTTTTTACTTCGGCTTCCATATAATCGTGCTGAAAATACAGTGATAATTTCCAGGACATCTTGAGCCAGTTCCTCCTCAAAACTCAAATTTTCACCCTGATTAATAATTACAATTTCAACATTCCGAGCTTCACATAAAGCAAAAACCAATTCAGCACCAAAACGTAATAATCGATCTTTGTGGGTTAAAACCAATCGACCAATTTCATTATTAATAATTCCATCCAAAAGAGCCTTAAGCCCTTTTTTGTGATAATTCATCCCTGAGCCTAAATCACTAATAATCTCAAATGTCCATCCCTGCTTGGCACAGTACATTTCCAAAACTTGTTTTTGTCGCTCAAGATCAGCCTTTTGATCGTGACTAGATACTCTTGCATAAGCAATAGTTTTTCGGCTGTTCTGAATTGATAGATCATGGATAAGTTCAGGTGTGATCTTGCTTAGATCGTAACGTCTGTGATTTTTTGGGGTTCTATCTGCGACTAAAGTGCCTTCCTCATCCCATCTTCTTAGGGTTTGGATGGAAACACCCAGTGTTTTAGCTGCAACGCCAATACTAACATATCTACTCATTT
>NZ_VPBU01000048.1:0-1930 GCF_013418565.1 Acinetobacter sp. YH12135 | reverse complement strand
TGTCAACGGCAATTTAAAACTGACCCCTTTTACCTTAAAACAGCAAAGTAAAATTGACCCCTTTGATGATTTATTAAGACTCAATTTGTGGTTGAATTCCTACTCTCTTTTTATCTTTTAGACGATAACTTTCCCCAGATATTTGTACAACATGACAATGATGTAATAAACGATCCAACATTGCTGCTGTCAAAGTAACATCATCTGCGAATGATTTAGACCACTGGCTAAATGGTAAATTACTGGTCAAAATCGTACTGCCTTTTTCATAGCGCTTGGCAATAACATTAAAAAATAAATTTGCTTCTTCACGACCAAATGGTAAATATCCTATTTCATCGATAATCAATAACTTTGGAGCAAGTACAACACGTTGCATGTAGTTTTTTAATTTACCTTGTTGATAAGCTAGGCTAAGTTGCAACATTAAATCAGCTGCAGTAATAAACTTAGTCTTAATATTATTCATAATTGCCTTATAGCCTAAAGCCATTGATAGATGTGTTTTCCCAACACCACTTGCACCAATAAATACAACATTTTCAGCTCTTGGAATAAAGCTTAAATTAAATAGTTCAAGCAACTGCGACTTTGGAGCACCTAAAGCATAATTAAAATCATAAGCCTCCAACGTTTTGATTTGAGTAAGACCTGAAAGTTGTAAAAGAATCTGTTGACTACGTTGCTGCTTGGCTGTGTATTCATGTAATAGCATAGCTTCAACGAAATCTGCATAACTGCCATCCTTTGCTAAGGTTTGTTGTGCATGATGTGACCATTGTGATGCCACTGTTTGTAGACCAAGCTGACGGCAAAGCTGTTCAATACGCTCATACTGTAAATTCATTAAGAAACCTCCAGTAATTCATCATAGATTGATAAGGGGTGTTGAACACTCTCATGAGGTATGAGTGATGATGGGCTAACATCATCAATTACAGATTTTTTAGAACCATCATTAAATAAAGGTAATGAAGAAAAAAATTGTTGTTCTTCAAGCAAACGAGTACTTGGTTTTTCTTTAGTTGTTGCATGAATGCGTTGATTTGCTGTTTCACTAAGCCATCGACCAATATAGGCATTTGCCATATCAACATCTAAGCTAAGGTCAACCACCTTTAAACTTGCTTTTAATGGCACGATAAAACTTGATTTCAAATAACTATTAAAGCGTTCTACTTTACCTTTTGTTTGCGCACGATATGGCTTACAAACACGTGCTCGGAAGTTATATTTCTTAGCACAATCAAGTAATTTAGCATTCCAGCGATGTTGACCATCTTGATAAGCATCACGTTCAATGATAATGGCCTTAGCATTATCAAATAATACATCTTTAGGAACACCACCAAAGAACTGAAAAGCACTTTCTAAGCCATCAATCCATGCATCAGAACGTTCATGATCATAAAACTTAACAAAGGTTGCTCTAGAGTATCCCAAAGTTGCAACAAATGCTTTTAATGTGGTGTGATGACGTCGAATTGTTGTGAAATCAACCTGCATTTGTTGACCTGGTTGAGTCTCAAATCGCTTAATCGGCTCTGGTTGTTTAGTTGGCTTTAATGTATTGAGATAATTTTGTAGTGTTCTAATTTTCCCCGTGTAGCCTTTTTGCAAGATTTCTTGATACAACACTGCAGCCGGTATCCATTCTGGATCGGCGGCATTTACACGTTTGATTAAATACGGTTTATAAGGCTCAAGAATACTCACTTTAGATTGTGTTCGTTGATATTTAGGTGTTACTTGAGATCGTAAATATTTACGCACAGTATTTCTAGAAATACCGAGTTCGCGGCTAATTGCCTTAATAGATTGACCTTGTTGATGAAGTATTTGGATTGTCACTGCTTGCTCCAAAGTTAACATGTTGAGCAGTCCAAAAAGACCACTATATTAACCAAGGGGGTCAATTTTCAAATGCTGT
>NZ_VPBU01000047.1:0-1992 GCF_013418565.1 Acinetobacter sp. YH12135 | reverse complement strand
GAATAATGAGCTGGCGATGACTTACTCTCACATGGGTAACCCCACACTACCATCAGCGCGAAGAGGTTTCACTTCTGAGTTCGGGAAGGGATCAGGTGGTTCACTCTTGCTATGGTCGCCAGCACAACTGTTTACGGAGACTTGCATTGGTCTTATTCACGACTGTGATGCACTGCGTTTTCCGAATCTGTAACAGATTGGGCTGTATTGGGTCTGAATTTTATTGTTTAGCGTTAACTAAATCAAGATCAGTCTGAATTGACTGATTGGATTTGAATCGATTGAGCATACAACCCCAACTGTTTGGGTGTTGTATAGTCAAGCCTCACGAGCAATTAGTATTGGTCAGCTTCACATATCGCTATGCTTCCACATCCAACCTATCAACGTCGTAGTCTTCAACGGCTCTTTAGGAGGCATAAAGCCTCGGGGAAATCTTATCTTGAGGTAGGCTTCCCGCTTAGATGCTTTCAGCGGTTATCCCTTCCGAACATAGCTACCCGGCGATGCGACTGGCGTCACAACCGGTACACCAGAGGTTCGTCCACTCTGGTCCTCTCGTACTAGGAGCAGATCCTCTCAAATTTCCAGCGCCCACGGTAGATAGGGACCGAACTGTCTCACGACGTTCTAAACCCAGCTCGCGTACCTCTTTAAATGGCGAACAGCCATACCCTTGGGACCTGCTTCAGCCCCAGGATGAGATGAGCCGACATCGAGGTGCCAAACACCGCCGTCGATATGAACTCTTGGGCGGTATCAGCCTGTTATCCCCAGAGTACCTTTTATCCGTTGAGCGATGGCCCTTCCATACAGAACCACCGGATCACTAAGACCTACTTTCGTACCTGCTCGACTTGTGGGTCTCGCAGTTAAGCGCGCTTTTGCCTTTATACTCTACGCGTGATTTCCGACCACGCTGAGCGCACCTTCGTACTCCTCCGTTACTCTTTAGGAGGAGACCGCCCCAGTCAAACTACCCACCAGACATGGTCCTCGTCCCGGATAACGGGACAGAGTTAGAACCTCAACATTACCAGGGTGGTATTTCAAGGACGGCTCCACTCGGACTAGCGTCCAAGTTTCAAAGCCTCCCACCTATCCTACACAAGTAAGGTCAAAGTTCAATGTCAAGCTGCAGTAAAGGTTCACGGGGTCTTTCCGTCTAGCCGCGGGTACACCGCATCTTCACGGCGAATTCGATTTCACTGAGCCTCTGCTGGAGACAGCGCCGCCATCATTATGCCATTCGTGCAGGTCGGAACTTACCCGACAAGGAATTTCGCTACCTTAGGACCGTTATAGTTACGGCCGCCGTTTACTGGGGCTTCGATCAAGAGCTTCGCTTACGCTAACCCCATCAATTAACCTTCCAGCACCGGGCAGGCATCACACCCTATACGTCCACTTTCGTGTTTGCAGAGTGCTATGTTTTTAATAAACAGTTGCAGCGGCCTGGTTTCTGAGGCTGTCGACAGCTCAAGGAGCGAGTCCTATCACCATCAACAGCGTACCTTCTCCCGAAGTTACGGTACCATTTTGCCTAGTTCCTTCAGCAGAGTTCTCTCAAGCGCTTTGGTCTACTCGACCTGACCACCTGTGTCGGTTTCGGGTACGATTCCAGTGTAACTGAAGCTTAGAGACTTTTCCTGGAAGCAGGGTATCAGCCACTTCACTGTACAAGTACAGCTTGCTATCAGATCTCAGCATAGAGCACCCCGGATTTGCCTAAGATGCATGCCTACTTCCTTTCACCTGGACAACCAACGCCAGGCTGACTTAACCTTCTCCGTCCTCTCATCGCATTACACTGAAGTATTGGAATATTAACCAATTTCCCATCGACTACGCCTCTCGGCCTCGCCTTAGGGGTCGACTCACCCAGCCCCGATTAACGTTGGACTGGAACCCTTGGTCTTTCAGCGAACGGGTTTTTCACCCGTTTTGTCGTTACTCACGTCAGCATTCGCACTTCTGATACCTCCAGCAGCT
>NZ_VPBU01000046.1:0-4586 GCF_013418565.1 Acinetobacter sp. YH12135 | reverse complement strand
TAAATTTTCAGCGTTGCTGGCTCCCCGTCAGCCGGATTGGGTTGCATCGCAGGGGTGTCGAAAGAGTCAACTGCGGTCCAAAGCTGTTGGACTTGGGTGAAAAGGGCGTTTATTCTTCCTATACGTAAATTGTATTTGTTTTAGAAAAAGTTTTTGATCATTTGCTTCTTGCTGTGTAAAAGGTTTGTATGCTTGAATTTCTTCAATGATTTCTTTCATTTTTTATTGTCACTTTCCTGTCGTCATCTACTTATCAGCTAAATACCCTTCAGGCATTGGAATCAATTTTTCTGATTCCCGACTGAGGCTCTCCTCTGCTTTCCACCCGGCGATTTTATTTTCCGTTGCTTCGATCACCCCATCAAAAAGAGAATCACTTAATATTAGACGTAGTGGTGGTTCAGGCAATGCCGCAAGTTTTAAGATTGTCTTTGCTGCTAATATAGGGTCACTATCTGTCGCCTGACCCTCCTGTTCTTTTGCGAAGGCATCCATTTGTTGATGCAGTTCTTGATAATCCGGCAAGCGTTTACTATTATGCAGTTTCTTGTAAAGATCTGTCCAATAACCTCCTGGTTCAACAATAGTCACATGAACACCAAAAGGAGCCAGTTCCTGTGCTAAAGCTTCCGTCAATCCTTCTACCGCAAATTTACTAGCACTGTATAGACCTGAAGTCATCCAAGACATGATGCCCCCGATACTACTCATTTGGATAAAACGACCTGATTTGTCTCGCAAAAAAGGAGAAACCGCTTGAGCCGTCCAAAGAGAACCGAAAAAGTTTACATTCATTATCTGACGCGCCTCTTCTTCTGTTGTCTCCTCAATCATTCCTCCAAGCATCATTCCCGCATTACTCAAAGCAATATCGATGCCATTAAATTTTTCTGCTCCCTTAGCAGCAGCGGCTACTACCATGTCTCGTTCTTCAATATCGCCTAAACAGATCAGCAAAGAAGATCCATATTCTGTTTTTAACCTGCTGAGTTTTCCTTCTGTTCTAGAAAAAGAAATGACTTGGTCGCCATTTTCTAATACTAATTTTACTGTCTCAAAACCAATTCCTTTACTTCCACCAGTAATAAACCACGTTCTAGTCATCTGTCCACGCTCCTTTTTTCCTAATTACTCTCAATATGATTATAACAAATTAAAAGGCCAACAACAACTATAGTATCTAATATGCTGATTGTCAGTTATAAAATACTAAGAGTCATTTTATTCAAAAAAAGTTGTGGCAAAAAACTTGCCACAACTTTTTTATTTTGCACGAATCGGGAGCCATATTTGGAACTGTGCATTCTGAGGATTAGCATCTAAATATAATTCGATATCTGGCAATTCAGCATATTCAAAACCTGAAGTTGGTAACCATTCAGTAAAAATCTGCTGTTGCAATTCTTGAATTGCTCCTGGTATAGGACCCGTTCCTGAGAATACCGCCATCCAGCTTTGCGTGATAAAAGCCAGCAATAAAAACCCGCACATATCAGCGCCCATTCCAAGCAGCAACACACCGCGGTCACCCAGTCGCTTTGAAAGAGTGCCGGTTAAAACAGCTTGTACGAATGTATGTGCTGCACCAAAAACGGCCAGCGACACACCTGCTGTGCCAATATCCCAATTCAAGCGCTGTTCGCCATAAATCACCCACAAAGCGGCGGGCGCCTGCCCAATCAGCTGCATAAGAAAAAACAACGCAAAAAAGCTGGCAAGTCCCTGAACTGCAAAATTGAAGCGAAAGCCTTCAAACAAATTGATTTTGGCTGGCTGTCCTTCAGGCGGTTGTGACGGCGTTTTGGGCAACAAGAAAGCCACCAAACAAAAGGCAATTGCATTGAGAAGAGCCCCTGCCACAAAGGGCGCATGCACAGATATATCACTAAGAACACCGCCAATAGCAGGCCCTGCAATCATACCTGCACCAAAACACGCCCCCATAAAACCAAACCAACGCGCACGTTCTTCCTGTTTAGTTGTATCAGCGATAATTGATGCCGCGATTGCACCAGTTGCTCCGGTAACACCTGAGATAATCCGGCCGATATAAAGCACCCATAAAACAGGCGCTGCCGCCATTATGCTATAATCAATCGTGGCACCTAAAAATGAAACCAGCAAAATAATCCGCCGTCCATAGCGGTCAGATAACCGCCCTAAAACGGGCGCGCAAAAGACCTGCATAAACGCATAAAGCGATAAAAAAACACCATAGTGAAATGCTGTTTGCTCTGCCGGTACAAATTCATTTAATAAAGCCGGAACCACCGGCATGATTAATCCCAAACCAATCGCATCAAGCGCGACAACAATGAGTGCGGTTATAAGTGATTTTGACATAGATGTGACTTTTATTTATCATTGATAAGTTGGCGATAAAAAACTTTGTACCTGGCATAAAGCTCGGTGGTGTCAGCGCGTGACCGTACCGGCTTCTTTTGATACTGCCGCCTGGGCGGCTTCTCCTGCTGATCCGGTGACGCCTCAAAGGCTCCCAGCCGCTTTTCCAGGGCAGGCTTGGACAGATCGCGGGACAGGGTGCTGGGCTTGACCATCGTGCCGTCATCGGCCCGGATCACCAACCCGTTACCCCTTGGCGTAATCTCCAGGCCGTTATCACGCATGACCTGGTGCAGCTCCGTCCAGGACTGCGCGGCTTTAATGTCGTCCAGGCATTCGCGCTTGATCCAGCCCACCAGACTTTCCACGCCGGCATGGCGCTCCATGTCGGCGGCCCTCGATGCCGCCCCGCGCTGCTGCGGCCGGTGATTGTCTGCCTCCAGGCCATAGTCCCGTTCCAGCGTCTCGCACAAGTCGGCCAGCGCCAGGTGCGGATAGTACGGTTCGTGCATCGTGTGCCTGGTCGGGTGAATCTTGTTGATGGCAATGTGGATGTGCAGGTTGTCGGTGTCGTTATGCACGGCGCTGATACGCTGATGCTCACCAAACCCTAGCCCTTGGCAAATCCGTTCCTCTATCGCCTTCAAGGTGTCGGCATCGGGATTCTCGCCGGCGCGAAAACTGACAATCAGGTGATAGGTCTTATCGCCCTTGGCCCTGGTGTTCATGTGCTGGGTGGCCAGCACTTCGGTGATGGCATCGCGCACTGAATGCGCCTCGCAATTCGTGACCTGAACATGGCCCAGCCGGTGGTCTTTGCTCTGTGCGTCGGTGATGTATTTAGCCAGGTCGGCAAAGTCTGATTTGCCCAGGGAACGCATGGCAACATGCTTGGCAATCATGATGCTGCCCTGGGTCGCACAATAGATTCCATCAATCGGCTCATTTCGTCCTGGTTGGCCTCAATCCGGGCCAGCAGGCCCAAGACAGTTTCAGCGCTGAACCGGGCCGTTCGGGCATCGTCGGTCAGCCACAATTTCAGCAGACCACCGAGGCGGCCCAGGTCGCCATTGACCCGCACCAGCTCGCGCACGTTCTCGTAATCGGTCACGCCCTGGACGGCGTAACCCTGCCCCACGGCCAGCAAAAAAGCAGACGTACTCAAGCCAGCCGCTTGTGCGTTGGCCTCAATGGCGGCCCGCTCTTCCGGCAGGCAATACACCTTGATCGGCGTGCTGCTTTTTCTCGTTACCTTCTGCTCTGTCGCCTCCATCTTTGGCGTCCTCCTGGTTCTCTTATTCCGGCGTCCGCCGATGGCCCCGCAGGGCAGGATTCCCGTTGAGCGCCGCAGGTGCGAATAAGGGGAAGTGAAGAGGAACACCATGCTTGCATGGTGGGCCTACTTCACACATCCTGCCCGCTTCACCACCACTTTAACATCACTACCATTTACCGGCTATAACCCGTTTTATCGACAAACACAAGCCGATTCCACGCATAAGGCGTGCAATCTGGCTTTAGTCGCCTTACAATCGCTTTAATAGCGATAGAATCGGCATTAAATCGCGGATAAATCGACATATAAAAGGCGGTAGAATCGGCATGACTAAACGGCTTACAGAGCGCATTGCAGCGCAAATGCAGACCCAAAAGCCCACCCGTTCAGGACAGAATCGGGCGGCTTTCCTGGCCCAGCGCGACGACATAAAAGAGGCTTTGACCGATGGCTGGCCGGTAAAAGCCATCTGGAAAACGCTGCACGATGAAGGGAAAATCAGCTTCGGATATGATGCTTTTATCAGCTATGTGAACAGTCTGATTCGGTCGCCAGGCGAGCCTGAAAAGGCCACCGCAAGACCGCCGGCATCCTCCCAACCGGCCCCCAAGAAAGCCACCCCAGCGACACCCAAACCAGTACCATCAGCCAGCCATAAGCCGGGGGAGATTCCCAGCTTCAACTTCAACCCCAGCCCGAACAAAGCGGACTTGATTTGACGCCCCAAGGGGCGGATTGGACGCCAAGAGGGAAGGCATAGCCCGCCCCTCAAGTGTCAATGAACCCCTGGAAATCGACCCCGAAAACAGCCCCCTTCATAGAGGCGGCCTATTAACATTTGAGTGGGAGTGACGGGCACTGGCTGGCAATGTCTAGCAACGGCAGGCATTTCGGCTGAGGGTAAAAGAACTTTCCGCTAAGCGATAGACTGTATGTAAACACAGTATTGCAAGGACGCGGAACATGC
>NZ_VPBU01000045.1:0-4758 GCF_013418565.1 Acinetobacter sp. YH12135 | reverse complement strand
TGTTCCATTTTAGAGATTTGTTTAAGATAAGATATAACTCATTGAGATGTGTCATAGTATTCGTCGTTAGAAAACAATTATTGTGACATTATTTCAATGAGTTATCTATTTTTGTCGTGTACAGAGAATATTATTTTAAAAATGCTCTTGCATAAGAGCTATTAATTTTCTCTTTTTCGTTTAGTTCATTTGCAGCATAAAATACAAGATTTGGATTTTTAAGCAACTCTCTTCCATATGCAACAAAATCACAAAAACTATTTTCAAGAAGATATTCACCCTCTTTTGCTGTTGTTATTAAACCAACAGCAATAACAGGAATATCTACACTTTTTTTAATCTCTTTTGCCCAATTAGCTTGATAAAATGGTTCAATTTTTGGTATCTTATCTGGATTTTCTATATTTCCACCACTTGAAACATGAATACAATCAACTCCAACTTTTTCTAACTCTTTACATAAATAAATAGAGTCTTCTATATTCCATCCATTTTGCATCCATTCATCAGCACTAATTCTAACAATAAGGGGTAATTTTACCCTATTTTTTATCTCTTTTGCAGTTTCAATTACTAATCTACACCTATTTTCTAAACTTCCACCATAAATATCATCTCTTTTATTTGTTAAAGGTGATAAAAATTCACACAACAAATATCCATGAGCAGCGTGAAGTTCTACTGAATCATAATTTGCTTTTTCGGCTCTAATTGCAGCATTTACAAACAACTCTTTTATTTTTGTTATCTCTTCAAGACTTAACGCTTTTGGAACTTTATATGGTGATTTTTGACTAAAAGCAATTGAGCTTGGAGCTACACAAATATCATCAACAACTTCAGATTTTCTTCCTGCATGAGCTAATTGTATAGAACTTTTTGCTCCAAATAAGTGTAACTTCTCATTCATTTTTTTATGATTTTCAATTAAAGAATCATCCCAAAGTCCTAATTCAAAAGATGAAACTCTTCCTTTTGGCTCAACTGATGCTGGTTCAACAATAATTAAACCAACATCAGCCATTGCTCTTGAAGTATAGTGAAACATATGGAAATCTTTTAATTCTCCACTATTATCACTTTTATACATACACATAGGTGGCATTACAACTCTATTTTTTAGTTCCAAATCACCTATTTTACCTTTGTTTAATAATAAACTCATTATAGCTCCTTAAATTAAATATATCAAATTATATATACACTAAACTTAAAATTCTCTCTTAAAGTATCTTCAAATTTAGCTAACTCTTTATTTAAATCCAAATCTCCTTTAAAAATATCATGCATAGAGTAAGTTTTAAAGGTTCTAATCCAACAAATTGAAAAGTTTTATGAGTAGCAACATTTGCTTCATCTAGTGATAATCCATCAAAAAAACCATCAGGATTGTTAAACTCACTTTTTGGACAATTATATGTCAAGCTTAGCATATATTTTTTGCCTTTTAGTAATCCACCACTTCCATAAGTTTTGCTATCATCGTTTTTGCTTCTTCCGTCGTTTGCATAGTGTCTTCCTTGAGTAAAAGTCTCATCGAAATATTTTTTTGTAATCCAAGGAACACCCATCCAATAAACAGGATATTGAAACAACACATAATCAGCCCACTCAAACTTCTCACACTCCTCTTTTATATCGTAACCCTTATCTATATTTGTATATTTTATAAGAAAGTTATTTTCTTTGAAAAATTGTGTCGCTTTTTCTAAAATCTTTTCAGTTAATTCACCTTTTGCAACATTTTCATAATATTGGTGTCCATTTAAAATTAAAACTTTTTTCATTTTGTACTCCTTTTAAATTATTCAACAATTATATATAATCAAACTTAACTTTTATATCGATTAAGGCTTTATACAAAGTTTGCAAAAACCACTTGCACCAACTTGAAATTAGAGTAATTACCCTAGCAACCACTCTAGCACCAGCTATTATCTGTTTTTCTAATTTTAAATATCTTTTATCGATAAAAGCCTATACTCTATCTCATAATCTTTATACTCTTGAATTAATTTTTGAGATTTCAAAACTAAAGCCTGATAGTTTATCCGTTTTTCATTTAGTTTTACTTCACAAATTAGAAGTTTCTTATCAATATCATCGATAGCAACTATATCTATCTCATTTTGATTATTTCTCTCCCAATATGAGCCAATAGAAGTGAAAGTTTGTTTCTCTTTTAAGAGTTCCACAAAAAGTTTTTCAAGGAATTTTCCTTGAAAAGTTGAGATATCTCTATAGATAATCTCTTTTAATCTATCGAAATTTTCAGCTTCGATTAGTGATTGGTATTTAAAAATAAATCTAAACCAAAAGGATAAAAAATTATCAACTATCTCATATTTTTGTACTTTTGAGTTTGGTTTAGCATTTATTGGTTTAATTGATTTTATGATGTTATAGTCATTTTCAAGTCGTGATAAATGTCCTGAAATATTTCTTTCCAAAATTGATTCTATTTCACTTCTTGATGTTTTTGAATCAGAGATTAAAGCTAAAATAGAAAAATATGTTCCATACTCTTTTCCAAACTCTTCAATAAGTCTATTTTTTCCCTCTTCCAAAAATATTGAGTTTGGATCAATAATTGTATCTATCATAGATTTTAAATCAAAACTACTGTTTAAGATAAATAGTTCTATATATTTTGCAACTCCACCACTTAGCAAATAAAAATCAAGTAAATTTTTATTTGAATAAGAGTTGTAATCTTTTAAAATCTCCTTTAATACACTTACTTTCAAAGGTTTTAAATCTATTTCCCTTAGATAAGTCTTGGAAAAGTAAGCGTCCATTACCCATAACGATGATTGGAGATGCTGCTCATTTGATGCCTCCTTTTGCAGGACAAGGCGTAAACAGTGGGTTGATGGATGCCTTGATATTGTCGGATAATCTGACCAATGGGAAATTTAACAGCATTGAAGAGGCTATTGAAAATTATGAACAGCAAATGTTTGCTTATGGAAGAGAAGCACAGGCAGAATCAATAATAAACGAAACGGAAATGTTCAGCCTCGACTTTTCGTTCCAAAAACTAATGAATCTATAAAACAGAAAGGCGAGGAAATGAAAGAGAAAATAGTTAAAAAAAACGGAATAAGACTTTTTACCGAAAGTTTTGGATGTGAAAAAGATCCGGCAATACTCTTGATTGCGGGAGCAACGGTATCCATGTTGTATTGGGATGCTGAATTTTGCCAGAAACTATCTGAAAAGGGATTTTTTGTTATTCGCTACGACAATAGGGACGTAGGAAAATCTACTAATTACGAACCGGGTTCAACCCCCTATGATATTGTTGACTTAACCCATGATGCTATTTCAATTTTGGACGGCTATAAAATAGTCAAAGCCAATTTTGTGGGAATTTCACTGGGCGGACTGATTTCTCAAATAGCATCAATAAAATATGCCGACAGGGTAAGTTCAATAACACTAATCTCATCAGGTCCTTGGGGCGACTCAGACCCCACAATTCCTGAAATGGATACGCGTATTTTAGATTTTCACGGAAAAGCTGAAACCGTAGATTGGACAAATGAAGACAGTGTGGCAAATTATTTAATTCAAGGTGCTGAATTGATGAGCGGCAGGAAACAATTTGACAAACAAAGAAGTGAAAAACTGATTAGAGCCGAATTTAAAAGAGCTAATAACTATATAAGTATGTTCAATCATGCGGCACTGCAAGGTGGTGAAGAATACTGGAACAGATTGAGCGAAATCAATCAGCCAACCTTAATTGTACACGGAACGGACGATAAAATATGGCATTTTAAGAATTCAGCAGTTTTACTTGAAAAGATAAACGGCTCAAAACTAATAACGCTTGATGGAACCGGACACGAACTACATTTCGAAGATTGGAATAAAATTATTGATGGAATAACGCAACATACAACAAATAACAAAAGAATGAACAAATAGGGTATTATGTATTTCCAAATCAACGGTTTAGAGATTGAAGCTAATATCAATGTGTTCTTTGAATAACATCTTTTGGTGTTTTTTAATAATCATACTACGCAATTTTCTTTTATAAAAGGAAATATTGTAAACTAAATACGAAATGGTATCTTCATTAAATCATATTATCTCAGAGGTACAGCGAAAAGAAAATGCCATTTCGCTGTCTGCACCTAATATAATTGATGAAGCGCACCAAATGACGATATACCTAAAAGAGTACTTATGGTCAATAAGAGAGGATATTATAAAGCAGGGTTTTAAAAACCATTGGGAGGAAATCAACTTCTTTCGCAACATTAAGCCATACATTCTTAAATAAGACCGTCCCGTAAATTTCAGCCGAATCCGACAAAAAGGCGTGAAGATTTCCTTTAAATAGAGAGACCGAAGGTCATCCTTTTCCTAAAAAAGGGGGGGGCCATGGTTCCAAGATGTAAAATCGAGGGCTAATTCAGGCTATACTTTTGTAATTACCAAAAACTTCCATGGCTCTTGCCCAAAAGAGCTAGGAGATTTTCTCCCTGCTTCTAAAATATAGTTTAAATCTTCATCTTTTATCTTTTTTGTCTCATCAAATATTTTACAAGCATGTCTAAAATCCATTGCTTCCATAAAAGTTTTTTCCATAAATTTATCCTTATTTTTTATTAATATTATTCTCTGTACACGACAAATTTCACAGAACCCTTATCCTATCAGGATTCTGCTTTCTTAAAATTGCCAAAATTTCCTTAAACTCTTCTTTTTTCCCAAAACCAATTAAACGCTGAATCGCCATTTGAA
>NZ_VPBU01000044.1:0-5028 GCF_013418565.1 Acinetobacter sp. YH12135 | reverse complement strand
GTAAATTTTCAGCGTTGCTGGCTCCCCGTCAGCCGGATTGGGTTGCATCGCAGGGGTGTCGAAAGAGTCAACTGCGGTCCAAAGCTGTTGGACTTGGGTGAAAAGGGCGTTTATTCTTCCTATACGTAGGTTTGCAAATCCTTCTTTAATTGCTTCTTCCGTTAAGGAACTAATCCACAATCTTTTGATAGGTGCTTTCGTTCCTGACTTTAAGAATACCCATCGCTGGATAACCTCTCCTTCTTGTCCAGCATCCCCGCAGTTGATAATTTCTTCGGCGTTTACAAGAAGTTGTTTGACAATTTTAAATTGCTTTTTAATTCCTTCATCATCTATGACCTTAATTCCAAATCGAGAAGGAATCATGGGCAATTTTCTTAAATCCCAATATTTCCATTCCGGTAAATAATCGTTTGGTTCTTTAAGCGTGCACAAATGCCCGAAAGTCCAGGTTACTTGATATCCATTACCTTCGTAATACCCATCTTTACGAGTATTAGCACCGATAATGGCAGCGATATCCTTGGCAACACTTGGTTTCTCAGCAATGCAAACTTTCATGAATTAACGCGTAAATTTCTTTATATTAAATGAATAAAGATGTTTTTCATCTTTATCTTGTTCTAAAATATCTTCTTCTTCCCATTCTACCCAATTTACAAAAGGGAAAAAGGTGTCAGCTTCTTCAAATGTGTTATGTACTTGTGTGACATACATTTCATTTAAAAGTCCTGTTTCTAAGGCCAGTTGGTAGATTTGAGCACCACCAATAATGAAGCATGTTAAGTCTTTTCCTTCAAGATGTTGTGCGACTTCTTTTAAATCATAAATCACTGTTGCACCTTCTGCACTATAGTTTTTATCTCGTGTTAAAACGAAGTTTAAACGATTTGGAAGCGGTCTGTACTTCTGAGGAATAGATTCCCAATTTTTTCTTCCCATTACAACAGCGTGACCCGTTGTCGTTTCCTTAAAAAATTGCATATCTCTTGGTAAGTGCCAAAGCAAATCATTGTTAGCACCCATTTCTCGGTGTTTCCCAATTGCAACAATTAAGCTATATTTAATACCCATTTCTGTTTCCTTATATTTTAAAGCTAATTAAATTGCAACAGCTGCTTTAATGTGTGGATGTGGATCGTATCCAACTAATTCAAAATCTTCAAATTTAAAAGAGAAAATATCTTTAACATCTGGATTTATTTTCATTGTTGGAAGTGGACGTAATTCTCTAGATAATTGAAGCTTAGCTTGGTCAAAATGGTTGGAATACAAATGCGTATCTCCAAAAGTATGAACGAAGTCTCCAGCCTCCAATCCACAAACTTGCGCTAGCATCATTGTAAACAATGCGTAGCTTGAGATGTTAAAAGGAACACCCAAGAAAACGTCTGCTGAACGTTGGTAGAGTTGACAACTTAATTTTCCATTTGCAACATAGAACTGGAACATGTTGTGACAAGGAGGTAAAGCCATTTTATGAATGTCTGCTACGTTCCACGCACTTACGATATGTCTTCTCGATTCCGGATTGTTTTTCAAACCATCTATCAAGATTTTAATCTGATCAATAGTTCCACCTTTACCGTCGGGCCAAGAACGCCATTGATGACCATAAACAGGTCCAATATTACCATCTTCGTCCGCCCATTCGTCCCAGATTGAAACTTTATTGTCTTTTAAATATTTAATATTGGTATCACCACTAATAAACCATAGAAGTTCATGAATAATCGAACGAAGGTGTAATTTCTTTGTTGTAATTACCGGAAAACCTTTACTCCGAGCTCCTAGTCGCGAGTTGCAGCGACGGCATCGTCGGCTGTTGCACCTTGTCGGCCGAGGATCCCGAGTTCTGGCCCGACGCCCTCAAGGGGGAGGCCGCATATCTGCACAAGCTCGCGGTGCGACGGACACATGCGGGCCGGGGTGTCAGCTCCGCGCTGATCGAGGCTTGCCGCCATGCCGCGCGAACGCAGGGGTGCGCCAAGCTGCGGCTCGACTGCCACCCGAACCTGCGTGGCCTATACGAGCGGCTCGGATTCACCCACGTCGACACTTTCAATCCCGGCTGGGATCCAACCTTCATCGCAGAACGCCTAGAACTCGAAATCTAACGTCCGTTCGGGCATCGAGGTCCATGTCGGGGTGGGACGGGCCCGTGGCTTCAAGATCACTTGCAGTCCGACCGCGATGTCTTGGTTGCGCGAGAGGTTGTCGACAGGCCATGCTGAGTGTGCGATGGTTGATCGCTTCCTCGCCGCTCTCCACGGCGACGATGGCCGCCGCCATCAGCAAGTGCGCCAGTTCCCCTATGGTGCCCTCGCTGCGTGTGAGCAGGTAGCGAGCCATGTCCAGCGTGGCAATTGGGGAAGGCCGGCGCAGCGGGAGCGAAGCGGCGAAGCTGGCCAGCAGTGAGCAGCAATCGTCGTTGGCCTCCCATACCGGCAGCATCATCGGCTCGAAGCGATTTTCCAACTGGTCATCGGAGCGGATGGCTAGGTAGGCGTCGCGCGTGCCTACCCCAACCAACGGGATGCGCAGTTCGTTGCCGAGGAAGCGCAGCAGGTTGAGGAATTCCCGGCGGTTGACGCTGTTGCCGGCCAGCACGTTGTGCAGCTCGTCGATCACCAGCATGCGCACGCCGACCTTGCGCAGCAGTGCCAGAGCCAGTTGCTCCATTTCCGGCAACCGTGGGCGTGGGCGCAGCGGCGCGCCCATCGCGGCGAGCAGCGCGACGTAGAAGCGGATCACGGACGGCTCGGACGGCATCTGCACGACCAACACCGGGATGTGCTCCTGGTCGGCGTCGGAGCTGGCCGGGTGGGTGCGGCGGAACTTCTCGACGTTCATCGACTTGCCATTGTTGGTCGGGCCAACCAGCAGCAGGTTGGGCATGCGTTGCTTGTTTGGCCACGCATAAAGGGCTTCCAGCCGGTTCAGCGCCTCGACTGCGCGCGGATAGCCGATCCAGCGGTCGGCGCGAAGGCGCTGGATGCGCTCGTCCGCCGGAAGACGGGCCAAGCCCTGGGCCGCCGGCAGCAGGTGGGACAGGTCGATGATGGGATATTCGTCCACGGCTACCACTCCTCAATCTGGTCGAACGGTTTGGCGGGTGGCAAGTTGTCTGCCTGCGGGTCGGCAATATCCGTATCCGGCGGAACGGGCTTGTCCGGCCGAGCTGATGTCTTGAGGTGCTGGCGGCGATCCGCGTCACGCCGCGCCTTGCGTGTGGCCTTCTGCGCGCTGGTCACAATCTCACGCATCTGGCCGATCATGCGGAACAGCGCCGACTCATCCACCTGTTCGCGCCCTTGCTGCCGCAGTTTCGCCAGCGCCTGCCGTTGTTCCCAGAGGGTGACAGCCGGATGCGACAAGGTACGGTAGGGAATTTCCAGGTAATGCTGTCCCTCCGGTTCCAGGACCCAGATACGGCTGATGTCGCGCGGATCGCGCCGGATCAGAAAGGACGGCCAGCGTTCACGCCGCGCAATCCACGGCTTGAGCGCATCGGCGTAGTAGTGGATGTGGTCGATGACAAAGCCGGTGCGGGTCAGCGTGCGCCGGAGGATCGGCAGAAAATCGACCAGGAACGAAGTAGCGCGTGTGACGACGGCCGGTACGCCGACACGCGCCACGGCCTCGGCCCAGCGCGCGGCCGGCGGTTGGAGCAGGCCGTTGTGCACCGAACCGTGGTAGGTGCCGACCGCCAATGTGAGCCAGCGCTCTAGCTCGCGCAGCGTCAGGGCGGCCTTGTTTTCGGAATCGTAGTCGCCGCGCTGGTCAGGGTTGGAGAAGGTCGTTCCCGGCAGTTCGTCGTGAATCATCTGCATCGCCGTGCCGATGATCCGTTCCACGATGCCGCCATAGTGCGGCTGTCCCAGCGGGCGATAGTCCAGCCGGATGCCATGCTGCTCGCAACCCCGGCGCAGGGCCTCGCTCTTGAACTCGGCCGCGTTGTCTAGGTAGAGCAGCAAGGGCTTGCCGCTCATCTGCCAATCCATTTCCACGTTCAGTCCTTCCAGCCAAGGGCGCTTGTCGCAGGCGACATGCACGAGGCACAGGCCAACCGAAACGGCAGACGGCGCTTCCAGCGTGACGACCATGCCGAGCACGCAGCGGGTGAACACGTCGATGGCGAGGGTCAGGTACGGGCGGCCAATAGGTTGCCGGTCGCGGTCATCGACCACGATCAGGTCGATGACCGTATGGTCTATCTGCACCTGCTCCAGCGGCGCGGTCACGGCAGGAGGCTCGCCGCCCACACCTTGTAGGTCACGAGCGGCATCCTGGCCTTCCCGCCGGCGGATGACCTTGCGCGGGTCAAGGCTAGCGATCCGTAAGGCCACGGTATTGCGCGCCGGCACTCGCAGTTTTTGAGCCTTGCACACCTGAGTGACTTCGCGGTGAAAGGCCGCTAGGCTGCGCTTCTGCTTGGTCAGGAACCGCTTTTGCAGTAGCTCGTGGATGACGCGCTCGACCGGTTCCGGCAAGCGCCCCTTACCTTTACCTCCACCGGACTGGCCGGGCACCAGATCCGTCACGAGGCCGCTGCCTTGCCGGGCACGCCGGATCAGAACGTATACCTGGCGCCGAGACAAGCCCAGCGCCTGAGCCGCCATATCGGCCGCTTCGTGCCCGACCGTCTCCGACTGCGCCAACGGACTGATGATCTCCGCACGACGGCGCGCACGCTCCCAAGCCTCATCAGGCAGAGTGGCCACGCCTTGTTCTGGAATCCGTGGGGTGTCCGTCGCCATGCTCACCTCGCTTTGGTGCACACGAGTATTGAGCATAGTCGAGATTGGTGCAGATCACTTCTGATATTGAACTGTCAGGAGCTGGCTGCACAACAGCCATTACGCCCAATCAACTGGTGCAGTCGTCTTCTGAAAATGACAGCCGAGCTGGCCGGGTACAGTGCGGCCCAGGTGAAACGGATATGGGCCGAGGTCAGCCAGGCCGAAGCGAAGCAGCACGGCGCGTTCGTGGAGGACGCATTGACGGAAGCCGATGCCCTGGCCGCTG
>NZ_VPBU01000043.1:0-5544 GCF_013418565.1 Acinetobacter sp. YH12135 | reverse complement strand
TATCGCAAGGATGCGGATCATGCCCCAAGTGGCGGCCAGGATGGCCAGCCGGGACGAGAACACTGGTCGTTACCAGCGTCACCGGCCCGAGCAAACCCTGCTCTATCGGATCGTCGAAGAATACTACCCGACGTTCGCTGCCCATTTGGCGGCGCAGGGCAGGGAACTGCCCGGCTATGTGCAACGCGAGTTTGACGACTACCTCAAATGCGGCCGTCTCGAACACGGCTTTCTGCGGGTGCGTTGTGAGTCGTGTCACGCTGAGCACCTGGTTGCGTTCAGCTGCAAACGTCGGGGCTTCTGTCCTAGTTGTGGCGCACGGCGTATGGCCGAAAGCGCCGCGCTACTGGTCGATGAGGTTCTGCCCGTACAGCCCATGCGCCAATGGGTACTCAGCTTTCCCTTTCAATTGCGCTTTCTGTTCGCCAGCCGGCCGGAGGTCATGGGCCGGGTGTTGGGCATCGTTTACCGCGTCATCGCCACGCATCTGGTCAAGAAAGCGGGCTATACCCACCAAGCGGCCAAGACCGGTGCCGTCACCCTGATCCAGCGCTTCGGCAGTGCACTGAACCTCAACATTCACTTTCACATGCTGTTCCTCGATGGCGTGTACGTTGAGCGTCCCAATGGAACAGCCCGGTTCCTCTGGGTCAGGGCGCCGACCAGCGCCGAACTCACCCAACTGGCGCACACCATCGCCCATCGGGTCGGCCGCTATTTGGAGCGGCAAGGCCTACTGGAGCGGGATGCTGAAAACAGTTACCTGGCCTTGGATGCGGTGGATGAAGATGCGATGACTCCACTGCTGGGGCATTCCATCACGTATCGCATCGCCGTGGGGCCACAGGCAGGGCGCAAGGTGTTCACCCTGCAGACACTGCCCGCCTGCGACCCGGAAGATCAGTTTGGTGACATGCCCGGTAAGGTTGCCGGTTTCTCGCTACATGCCGGCGTAGCGGCCAAGGCCCATGAGCGCAGCAAACTCGAACGGCTGTGCCACTACATCAGCCGCCCGGCGGTGTCTGAGAAACGGCTGTCGCTCACGAAGAATGGCAACGTGCGCTACCAGCTTAAGACGCCGTACCGGGACGGCACCACGCATGTGATCTTTGAGCCGCTGGACTTCATCGCAAGACTGTCGGCGTTGGTGCCGAAGCCACGTGTGAACCTTACCCGGTTTCATGGGGTGTTTGCGCCCAACAGCAAGCACCGCGCCCTGGTTACACCTGCCATGAGGGGCAAGGGGAGCAAAAAGGTCAAGGTATCGGATGAGCCGCCAACACCCGCTGGGCGGCGAGCGTCGATGAAATGGGCACAGCGGCTCAAGCGTGTATTCCAAATCGACATCGAGACTTGCAGCGAATGCGGCGGTGCCATGAAGGTGATTGCCTGTATTGAAGATCCGGTAGTGATCAAGCAGATCCTCGACCATCTGAAGCAAAAAGCCGAAACCAACGAGTCCAGCCCGTTGCCCGAGAGCCGGGCACCACCGGCTGGCCTGTCGCCGGGTCTGTTTACCTGACCCGTCCCAAACGATTCCGATCACGATGCTGCGGTAATTCAGCCGCGGCAGGGATGCGTTATGCCGGCGGCTTGGGTTGGCCCCGGCTGTCGGGAAAAACGGGTGAATTTTCGGCGGGATCGATGGCTACACGGGCCGGATTCAGAATCACCCACTGGCAAAGCAGGCCGTCATTCGCGGTCTACAGTGGCTGGACTTGGAGAAAAACGGCGTTTATTCTTCCTATACTCCGTTTATTCTTCCTATACTCTTTTATATCTGATAATTGCAGATTAAATTCAGATAATAAAACATTTACAATATTTTTGAATTGAGTTTCAGAATAAAAAGCTTTATTATGATGTTTTATTCTGGATAAACGCTCTAGTTCCCAATATCTTAATAATGACAATTTACCACCATCATATTCCCAAAGTGAAATATTTTGGTCGTGCCTTTTTGTATCTGTTTTATAAAAATTGGCATACTTGTTTATCTCTACATATGCAAATAAGTAGTAACCTTTTTCCAATTAAGTACCCTTTTATTTAATATCTTTGAGTTCTGCTTCTGTGGACTTTTTCTAATTTTGATTGTTCTTTTAAAAGTTTTTGATAAGAACCTTCTACGAGTTTTTTCTTGTCTTGGCATACAAACTGCTTATATGTATCGAACATTTTAATCCATTGAATATATGTCCAATCGGAAAAATTTAGTTCACTATCTAAATTGATAATTTTTTTCAAACGTTTTTGCTGTTCATAAGAAAAAATATTTTTTGTTTTTTGTTTAAAATTTAATCCTGGGGCAGTATACATATATGATAAAAAATCCCAATATTCTAACATTGTTGCTTTTTTTATATCACAATATTCTTTTTTATGGAAATGCACAAGAACTATAGACACGTTGGGTTTTGGTTTAAAATCTGAAGGCAAAAACTCATAAGCCAGTTTTATATCATATAACGGTTTGAACATAAGTGATTTTAATGTGTCTTTATAATATGGAGTGCCTGCGTATTTTAACATTGCTTCGTACTGCATTATAATATACATATCTTGTGGCGGGTTGATTGCTGTTAGTAATCTTGTTAAGATTTCTCCCGTCATATTAAACGGTATATTAGAAAAAACTTTATAATTGCCATCAGGAAGTTTTATGTTCATAAAATCTTGATTGATAAGTGTTAGTTTTTCACTATTCAAGTTTTGCTTTAAAAATTGATACAAAGAGGTGTCTAATTCAATTGCAATTACACTTTTACTTACTCTTAATAAATGTTCGGTTATTATGCCTTTTCCCGGACCTATTTCATATACAATGTCAGTATTATTTATATTGCTATTTTCAACAAGGCTACTAACTAATTTTTTATCGTGTAAGAAATTTTGTGAATCCCTAATATTTCTTTCCATAAATTCCCTTTAATTGCATAATCTTTAATAGTTTATATAATTAATTATAAGATGAAACGTACAGTTTGTCAACTATTGCCATTTAAATTGGACATATAGCAAGCATACAAAATAATGGTGTTTTTACATATAAAAAACTACTAATACTGGTTACAAATCTTAAACCAAATAAAAATTTGCATAAAAAAAGATGTGATGATTATTAAATTCTTCACAACTTTTATATGTTAATATTTAACCAAAACATTAGATTTTAATATGTTTAGTATTTTACTCTCATACTGGCACCGTGAAGTCTACGTCAATTCCCCAAACATTTAGAGTAAGTGCAAAAAAGCCATTTTTAAAATTTGTTTCGGACAAGTAAAAAGTTTTAGGCTCATCAATTCCCCAATAATATATATCTATATATTCTGCATAAAGAAATTTTTGAGATTCTTCATCGTATTTTATGCCTTCGACACCATATCCCTCTTGAAACCTATAATCGCCTAGTATATTGACAAATTCATGTGATAGATAAGGTATTGCATAGTTTTCATCATTGTTATCGTAGACAGCAATTAAGAGTTGGAATTCATAAGTATCATCATTAGAGTCGATTGCATTAATCGTTATCCATTGTAAACCGACACTTGTGTTGTCATATACAAAATCCTCACCTATTAAAACGGTAATAAACTCATTTGAAATTTCATTAAAATCGTAGAGATCGTAAATTAGTACCTCAAAATCTAATTTTAGACCCGAAAAATCCAAATCCATTGGCACAATTAGTAATGGATTTCTGTTGATTGAACCATATGAGGCATAGCTAACACCATAGTCAATTATGTCAGAATAATCAGTTATGTCAGAAAGATCCATATCGGCTATATTAATTATAACTTGTGAATCATGTATTACATCCCCATCTTTAGCAACTAAAAAGGTTTTTGAGGTGAAATAATCTTTTTCATCAACAGTATATTTGATAACTATAAAGCCGTATCCTTCTGTGTCAATGTCATAAGAAACAACCATATCTTTTGTAACTTGAACATTAGAATGTTTGTGGTGATTTATATAATAAATTCCTAGATATAAACTTAGTTTCATGTCGCTTAAGACTTCTTCTAAAGTGGAGCCTAATTTAACGGATTCAGAGTCTATATCAATTTCAATTTTATTATTAAATGCCAAGTTTTTTGAAAAATCATCGCTTGATATTTCATCTAAAATGGTTTTAATTTTTATTTCAAACTCATAACCTTCAATCTCAATTCTTGTATTATGAATGCCTTCATCCAATATTGTTTCTTGATCTTCATCAATTATGTCCTCAAAGCGAACAGTGTTAAAATATCCATTATCGTAAACTAGCACTATATCAGAAAAAAGCATACCTGCATTATATTCATTGATCTCTTCGTCTTCGATTGCGGTATAAAAAATTAGACCATAATTTCCATTAACATCTTTAGTTGGAGAGAGGTTTATAACTGCTAAAACCTCAAATTCCTCGTCATCTGCAACAAACAAGTCTTCGCGTATTAATGCTGCGTATTCGTTAAAGGCAAAAATAACATCTTCCGATATTTGGGTAAATAGAACAGCTTCCCAATTAGAAAAATAAGCATAAAAATCTTGAGTGCCTTTATTTATTACAAGCCGAATTTTCTAAATTACCTAAAGGAGGTAAGGTTCTTTGCTTAGCCGAAGGTGAAGGTCGCAATGCTGTGTTTTTAGCCAAGCAAGGTTATGACGTTACAGCGGTTGACCAGTCTAGCGTCGGCTTAGAAAAAGCACACAAATTGGCGGCTGAACAGGGTGTAAAAATCACCACAGTGGTAGCCAACTTAAATGAGTATGATTTAGGCGTAGACGCTTGGGATGGCATCGTTTCAATTTTCGCTCATGTGCCTCTTGAGTTACGGTTGAAATTGCATAAGCAGGCAGTGGCTGCATTAAAAGAAAATGGCGTCTTTATGCTAGAAGCCTATACAGCTGCTCATATTGACATGGATGGAGTGGGTGGTCCTCCTGCCTCGCAAATAGATATGTTTATGTCGCTTGAAGGGTTGCAGCAAGAACTAAACGGTTTGGATTTTATAATAGGTGCTGAAGTAGAGCGTGAAATCTCTGAAGGAAACTATCACCAGGGTAAAGGAGCAGTCGTTCAAGTGGTTGCCTGTAAGAAATAGTTAGTTAAATAGTAAGTTCTAAGGAAAGTAATGAGTACGTTTAAGCAATGGGTAAACCGTCTTTTAGGAGACGTAGGAACCGTTTTTTACCTATCAATACTCTTTATTGGTTTGTTTTTAATTGCCACAGTCAGTAACCCTGATGGCGTTCAAGAGTTAGCGCAAAAAGCACTGGATGCGACCGCTGATGACTTTGGCTGGTTGTACTTATTAGTGACCAGTGGCTTTGTCATTTTTACACTCTGGTTGGGGTTGTCACGCTTTGGCAGTATTCGCCTCGGGCCTGATGACGAGGCACCCGAGTTTAGCTATGGCTATCGCAAGGATGCGGATCATGCCCCAAGTGGCGGCCAGGATGGCCAGCCGGGACGAGAACACTGGTCGTTACCAGCGTCACCGGCCCGAGCAAACCCTGCTCTATCGGATCGTCGAAGAATACTAC
>NZ_VPBU01000042.1:0-6590 GCF_013418565.1 Acinetobacter sp. YH12135 | reverse complement strand
TGGAAGCAGATGAAATATTATTGGCGAGATTTTCAAGTCATGACAGCTGATAAAATAGAGCAATGGGTGGAGAGAGTATCAAACCAATTCGGAAAAGAATACATGTTTACTTTTTGATGACAGCTTATAGAATTACAAGCCAGCAATAAAATCAGTCCGTTTTTATTTAAACTGGCCGTCAAACGTCCTGTTTTACAACGCTATATTTTACCTACACAGCGTTTAGATTATTTACGCTGGTATATCGACAATTATTTACACCATCAGGAAGATTATCGTGAGGCTTTAACTCAACTGGGTTGTCCGACAGTCTTTTTTACAGGCGCACAATCGACCTTGTATGCGGCAGAAGGACAACGTCAAGTGGTAGAAGCTATGCCGAATGCGAAACAAGTCATATTTCACCAATCTGGGCATACCCCTTTACTGACCGAACCGTTGAAATTTAATCAGGAAATTAGCCAATTTTTAAAACTAAACAGCTAAAGTAAAACGGTGGAAAATGTGGTTTGCAATATTTTCCACCGTAGCATCATTAGACCTAGATTTAGTTTAGATCTAGATTTAATTGGCAAAAGCCGCGATACCCGTTTGCGCACGACCTAAAATTAGCGCATGCACATCGTGCGTCCCTTCATAGGTATTCACGACTTCCAAATTGACCAAATGCCGCGCCACGCCATATTCATCACTGATACCATTCCCACCAAGCATATCGCGCGCCATACGAGCAATCTCTAAGGCCTTGCCACAGTTGTTGCGTTTAATCAGCGAAGTACCTTCGAGTGAAGCGATACCCTCATCTTTCATACGACCAAAACGTAAAGCAATTTGTAAACCCAGCGCGATTTCGGTTTGCATATCGGCAAGTTTCTTTTGAATGAGCTGATTGGCCGCCAAAGGACGTCCGAACTGAATCCGATCCATCGTATATTGATGCGCAGTATGCCAACAAAACTCAGCCGCACCCATAGCACCCCAAGCAATGCCATAACGCGCACTATTTAAACAAGTGAACGGCCCTTTTAAACCACGCACTTCAGGTAACATATTTTCTTCAGGCACAAAAACATTGTCCATGACAATTTCACCTGTGATTGAAGCGCGTAAACCAACCTTGCCTTGAATGATTGGTGCAGAAAGTCCATCCCAACCTTTTTCTAAAATAAAACCGCGAATATCACCCACTTGCCCATCTGCCGAAACTTCTTTTGCCCACACCACAAATACATCGGCAATTGGACTATTGGTAATCCACATTTTCGCACCGTGTAAACGATAACCGCCTGCAACTTTATGTGCTCTGCTGTTCATACTGCCAGGGTCGGAGCCAAAATCAGGTTCAGTCAGACCGAAACATCCCACCCATTCACCCGAAGCAAGTTTGGGTAAATATTTCTGTTTTTGTGCTTCACTGCCAAACTCATAAATTGGCACCATCACCAATGAGCTTTGTACACTTGCCATAGAACGATAGCCTGAATCGACCCGTTCAATTTCACGTGAAATTAATCCATAACTCACATAATTTAAACCTGCACCGCCATATTGTTCAGGTATGGTTGAGCCTAACAAACCAAGCTCACCCATTTCACGGAAGATGCTGCGATCTACCGTTTCATGTCTAAACTGATCACGTACCCGCGGCAGTAATTTTTCCTGACAATAAGCATAGGCACTATCACGAATCATACGTTCGGTTTCAGTCAATTGCTGTTCAAGCAAAAAAGGATCTTTCCAATCAAATTTCACTTTTTCACTGTGAGTTGCAGGCGTGTGATTTGGCGATGGATTGTGTTGTGACATGGCATCCTCTGCACATTATTATAGGTTCTGGTTCATCAATATTTGATTTTGCAGCGTCATACTACTTTACTTTATGTTCTATCATTAAAATGAAATAACAAGCAATAAAAAGTGAACTTTGATTCAATTATTCAGCAAAGTTATAGACAGCACTAAACTTTCACATATTTAGATACTTAAAATTCTGAAAAAATGAGCTGTAGATTTGTGTTTCTATTTTCGGCACTTATACTCAAATCTAACCATCCATCAAGAGAATAAAACATGCGTAAATTAGTGGTTTTTTCGGGTGCAGGTATGAGCGCAGAAAGTGGAATCAACACCTTTAGAGATGGTGATGGCTTATGGGAAAAACATCGCGTGGAGGATGTCGCAAGTCCTGAAGCATGGGCAAGGAATCCTGAATTAGTCCAACGCTTTTATAATGAACGTCGTAAAAACATTCTTAATGCGCAGCCTAACTTGGCGCATCGCTTAATTGCTGAACTTGAAGATGATTTTGATGTACAAGTGATCACCCAAAATATTGATGATTTGCATGAACGTGCAGGCAGTTCAGAAGTTTTGCATTTACACGGCAATATTCGTTTAGCCAAAAGCTCAGGGCCTCATGCACAATACACGACAGAATTTTTTCCAATTGAAGGTGACTCGCTGAACTTGCAACAGGATCTTTGCCCACAAGGCTATCCTTTACGTCCGCATGTGGTCTGGTTTGGCGAAGCAGTTCCTGCCTATGAAGAAGCACTGGATTTGATTCAAGATGCCGATATTTTTATTGTGATTGGTACAAGTTTGGTGGTGTACCCTGTTGCTGGATTAGTACACGAAATTCCTGCAAATTGTCAGGCTTATTATATTGACCCAAAAGCCATGCAAGCCCAACTTCCTGCTCAATTTCAACGGATTTCCAAAACTGCCACTGAGGGCATGCAGCAATTGTTCGATCAATTACATCAAGTTTAAAGTAATTACAGTATCTAAATTTTTCCACTTGTAAGATGTCATCAACATGCTTAGGCTATTTTGACATCTTGCAGGATTGCATCATTTTCATAATAGTTTTAGGTATCTCTTTAAAACTTTGTTACCATCGCTCTTTCTCTGTGTTTGTGATGTTTACTGCATATGACCTCATCTTATCAGCAACAACTTGATGCAAAAGTTGCCCGTATTTCTGCCCAATTTGCCGAATATAACCCGCCTGCCTTGCAAGTATTTGCCTCACCAGAACACAACTACCGTATGCGGGCAGAGTTCCGAATTTGGCATATTGAAGATGATCTGTTTTATGCCATGTTTGAACGCAGTGAAGATAAGCAGAAAAAAGTTATTCGTGTAGATGAGTTTCCGATTGCAGACCGCAGCATTAACTTATTAATGCCAAAGCTGTTAGCCGCCCTGAAAGCCGATCCCGTATTATCGGCTCGTTTATTTGAAGTGCATTTTTTAGCGACTTTAAGTGGCGAAATGTTGGTTTCACTGCTTTATCACCGCAAACTTGAATCTGATTGGGAGCCTGCAGCCCAAGCTTTGAGCAAAGCATTAAACATTAAACTGATTGGACGCAGCCGTGGGCAAAAATTCGTGCTATCCGATGAGTATGTAGTTGAACAATTACAGGTTTTTGAGCGCACTTATACCTATAAGCAAATTGAAAGCAGCTTTACCCAGCCAAACGCGCAAGTTTGCCAAAAAATGCTGGAATGGGCATGTACGGTTGCCGAATATTCTGAGCAAGATTTATTAGAACTTTATTGTGGTAATGGTAACTTTACCCTGCCGCTATCGACTCGTTTCCGTCGTGTACTTGCCACAGAACTGGCTAAATCTTCGGTATATGCAGCGCAGTGGAATATTGAACAAAACCAGATTGAGAATATTCAAGTAGCACGCTTATCGGCTGAAGAGTTTACTCAAGCCTATAACGGTGAGCGTGAATTCCGCCGCTTGCAAGAAGCGAACATTGATCTTGCAAGTTATGATTTTGATACGGTCTTTGTCGATCCGCCACGCGCAGGAATTGATGATGCAACCTTAAAACTCCTACAGCGTTTTAAGCGTATTATTTATATTTCGTGCAACCCAGACACATTGCATGACAATTTAAAAACCTTGTGTCAAAACCATAAAGTGACGCAATTTGCACTGTTTGATCAATTCCCATACACCCATCATGTTGAGTCGGGTGTTTTACTGGAAAAGATTTAAACAATTTGTTGCATTATTCTTCAATATTTACAAGTTCTCCTTTTTAGCACTTGTAAATATTATGATGTAAATGAATCAGTTAAAGCATTACAAGCCCTTTAACTGTCATAATTTCGTTAAAAAAATGCAATATCATCGAAAATTCTGCAACTCGATTGCTGCTTTTATCACTTAGGTCGACTTGATTTATTTTTTATATTGGCTATATTTCGATCTATGTTAGGTTGTGAATGAAGGCTCTATGAGTTTTTGGCAAAAGTTGTTCTCTACAGAACAGCAAAACGAGCATAAAAATCAAATTGCTTGTGTTGAAAATGATTGCTCTTGCAAGACAAATGAACAACTTCTCGAAGCTTTAACCAAAGCCACAGATGAAGATGTCATTATCGGGATTAAGAAGGTTCTCGCTTCGCGAGGTTATAGCCGCAAAGAGTTGAATGAACTCCAGCATCTACCATTCCAGTAATGGAATATGATAAAAAAGGCATTTAGTTGAACTAAGTGCCTTTTTTAATGGCTGCATATATATTAGAACGATAAATTTTATAAATCGCGACACGTGCTTGAACTTGCACAAAAACGCTAATCTTTTCAAACGCAGTCAATCATATCTTCATAATCATGCGCTAATATTTCTACACATAATCATTACACCAATAAATTCGAATTATTCAAACAGAGAAAATGACAATGAAAAAAACTAGCCTTAGCTGTCTTGCCCTACTCAGCCTAAGTTTAACAGCCTGTAGCCCAATGCCGAAAGAATGTGCCGAAACTTGGGAGAAAATGGAAAGTTTTGCTAAAAACATGGGTATTTCAGATGAGCAACTTAAACAACAAAAAAAGCAATTTGAAAATGAAGTCAAACAAATGAAAAGCGAAGAAGCAGTCAAAATCTGCAGGATGCAAGGCACAGCCTTAGGTTTTATTGGACAATAAATTCAGCCAAGCCAAAACCAAATTCCAATGTTAGGGTTTACAGCCTTGATGATCTATATAAGCTAAAATTGGACCTAAATTGCGATGTGGATGAGTATGACGTTGTAATTGCGGAATATACGCTGTAGAAATCGAACCATCTAAATACAAGGCATTTGGCGTTTGCAGCTCATCTTTAAAAAAGGTGGCAAATTGATGAAAAGTTACGGGCGTCTTGCTAATCACAAAGTACAGGCTTTGGTCTTTTAACCCAACCCCATTTCTAATTTTATAAGAAGTACTGTCTGCCAAAAAACGTGAATTTAACTGGCGATTAATAACTAACATTGGGCCAGACTGTGTCGCATACTGCGCTTTGAACGCTTGATTGGCATATTGTTGGGTTGTTCCTAAAAACACCCGTTGATGATTCCACGCCAGTACACCATTGGGCTGAATTAAAAAATTCCCCCATCCCTGTTGCTGTCGGTTCAGCTTTTTAAGTTGTCGTCCTTGTTCCACATACAAACCCACAGGCGAATAATCTGGATGAAACATGCCTGCATTCATGGCAAATTGCATGTTTTCACAAGACTGTAGATTTTTTTGTAGTTGTGAAATTTGCAGATATGGTTTCCCTTGCCGATCTTTCAGATATAAGCCTAACTGTGACAACTGTGTCACTTCCACCACATCTGCATTGATTTTACTGTTGTTAACCGTCCATGCGCGAATTTCCGCTTGTGCAGTAGGCGTGCAGAATAAATAACAGAGCAATAAGCACTTCCACCGAGAACAAAACATTATCATCTCCATACCTGCTATGTTACAAATTGTGCATATAACTGAATGGGTTATCGCATATTTGCTTCAGACGCAGTACACTATAAAACCTGATTTCTTTTCTCTACTCATGTTACTTTATTGGTCAAGCGTACGATGCTCAAGCAGAAAACACGATTTCCTTTAGGGGCACATTTAATTGTGAAACACTTCGGCTATAGCCATCATGGTATCTATGCCGGGCGTGGTCGCGTGATTCACTATTCGGGTTTTGCACATCTTTTTAAAAAACACCCGATTGAAATGACCAGTATTGAAAAGTTTAGTCACGGCAAAAATATTATTGTGCAGTCGTATCATGCGCCCAAGTATAAAGGCCGCAAAGTGGTACGCCGTATGCGCTCCAGAATGCATGAAAACAATTATCATCTGATTATGAATAACTGTGAACATTTATGCACTTGGGCAATTACAGGTGTGGAAAGCAGCCCGCAAGTATTTAAGATGATGGATCGTTTAACCACCATTGGTTATGTCAGTTCATTGATGAGTTATATGAACAGTATGATGCTGACCCTGACCACGACTTGCTTTGCTTTAGTGCTCTATATTAAGAAGAAACTACGCGATAAAGCCAAAATGCAGTTACCGCAAATCCTGATGAAGCAGGAACAGCATAAAAACCGCTAATCGCAGTCATTTTAGCGACACTGTATATCTCACAAAATATTCTATAAATCTTAAATAACCCGAATTACGGATAAGAAAAGCCCTTGAAAAAAAGGTAGTTAGAGCCATTTAGAAAGTTACGACACAACCCAAAGGCTCTAACTACCATGTACGATTTTACAGAAATTTTTTGTATTGTTGAT
>NZ_VPBU01000041.1:0-7226 GCF_013418565.1 Acinetobacter sp. YH12135 | reverse complement strand
ACTCTTCAGTTAAAATCATTTTGAAGTTTTAATCTAAACTTCCAAATCTGGCTCATCAATTTTCTGACTTAAATTTCGCTCAAATAAACTTCGAGTAATTTAAACCAATCAATCAATGAAATATTTTCGATTAATCAATCAGTAAAAATCCACACAAGTTGTTCTTCATAATCTCTTAATGATCTTCTCGATGCTTCGTCAGCATCAAGCTAGGTCGGCTATACTACTCTCTATTTCCAGAAAGTCAACATGCAATGTTGATTTTATTTTCAAACTTATCCACTCAAACCAAACTTAATCAATCTCAAACCAATCAACCAAGCTATTGTTTTTCAACAAGTTTTTATCAACATCACCGCCGATGGATGTGCATTATAGGCCAAATATTTTGCCATGCAAGGCTTTTTGTAAAAGAAATATTTCGAGTGTTTATTTTATAAACCCAAAAATAGATAAGCTACTGTTTTATCTTATAAATTTATTTTAATAAAAATCTAACCAATTCTTTTAAACACAGTCCAAATACTTAAACAACTGATTTATAAATAATTATTATCAAAAAAAGTAAAAAGCAGAGCCAAAGCCCTGCTTTTGTTTAAATAAAGTCCAAATTAGAACTTCATACTGATACGCGCCCAATAGTTACGACCACTATTGTTAAACTGAACTTTTGCTGCACTACCAGTCCCATTTAAACCTAGTTTATTTAAATGTTCGCTATACGTTTTATCCAAAACGTTATCAACACCCACAGACACATCAACACTTTTATTGAGGTTATAGCTGCCATTTAAAGACAACACGCCAAAGCCACTGCTCTCTTTGAGGTCGTAACCTACGATATTACCTTCATCTTTACTTATACGACTTTGACCATCGACTACACGTAATAATGCACCTAAAGTGTATCTATCTTGAACATAGCGTAGGTTTAAACGTCCTTCTAAAGGTGAAATTTGTGGTAACGGCGTATTGTCTGTGGTGTTTTCACCCCACGCATACATGGCACTCACATCAGCTTGCAAAGCATCGGTAAATTGATAACCCATACCAACTTCTGCCCCAGCAATGGTTGCATCCACATTGCGCGTATGCGCATCTGTCATACTCGTATATTTAGTTAGAATATAGTCATTAATCAAACCCGCATAAGCCGATGCCCAAGAACTAAATGCACCATGCTCATGTTGATAGCCAAAGTCCAATTGAAGGGTTTTTTCAGTATTAATGTGATTAAACGTATTTTTATTTCCGTTACCCGACAGAGGACTAAACAATTCCCAATAATCAGGCATACGCTCTACATAGCCCAAACCGACATAAGTTTTAGCATCATGGTGTGGATGTTGATTTTCCAAACGAATAAAACCACTTGGCAAGGTTTCTTTACGTTGTTGAGCCGTTTGTACTGCGTCTACTTCGATCTGATCAACACGTATACCTGTAACCAACTTATTTTGATCATTCAGTTGATAACTCAGTTCACCAAAACCACCATAAGACTGAAACTCCATATCGGTTAAAACAGGCTTAGTCAGATAAGAACCTTGTTTATCTGTTTTGCGAATACCATGTTCATTATTTTGGGTATCGATACCTGTAATAAACTGTAATTTATCCCACTCATGCGTCACAGCCATACGTGCATTTAATGTTTTACGCGTCACATTGGTTGCCATTTCCATCATAGGTTTGGCGCGTAAACTATAGTTATCCATCACGTGATCATTAAAACTATAGTTCACCTGTGCTTCAATTTTCTTAATCACATCAGTGATGTTTTTCTTTTCTACCCGTAAACCCAAACTTTCGCGGTCAAATTCAGAGCCATCCATCATGCGACCTGCATAAACCACTTCGGCATCACCTCGACCACCTGTCAGCTCAAGCCAAGTATTTTCATCGGGTGTCCAACCTAAAGCGAGATCGGCATTCCAACGCTCCCAATCCGAAGGAACAGTCGTGCCATTGCCATCTTTATAGCTGTCTGCCACAGAACGGTTGGCATTTAAACGAATATATTTCTGCGCATCACCCGCAGCCGCTTCAATATTATGATCTAAACGGCCAAATGACCCCATCAAGACACTGGCTTGGCCACGATAGTTTTGACCTTCACCAAATCGCTCAGGCTTACGCTCAAACAATACCGTTGCTGCCGAACCCGTGTTGGCATATTGCACCGTTTGCGGGCCTTTAATGACGGTAATTTCATCAAAACTTTCTGGGGAAATATAAGAGGTTGGTGAATCCATACGACTCGGGCATGCACCTAAGTTTTCAGAACCATCGGTTAAAATTTTAATACGTGAACCAAACATGCCACGGAAGGTCACATCACCATTGGTACCCGCACCACTGTTGACCGCACTAAAGCCAACTATGCTTTGCAAATAGTCTGCACCATCTGTGGCTGGAATCGGCTGAATGGGTTGTTTTGGATTAGCACGAACCACCAAACCATTGGCATCATTGCCCTGTTGTGCGGTTGCAACAATAGGCGCAAGACTATGCGTATTCGCAGACAGCATACTTTGATCGGCAAACGCACTTGCTGAATAGCAGGCAACACAAACTGCAGCCGCAATGGGCTGTAATAAAAATTTAGGCTGAGCCATTTTATTTCTCACTTCAAAACATAAATACAGTTAGGGTCAAAGCAGACCCGAAAAACATTGAATTTATGCAAAGTGAGGTGGAGCACGTCCCTGCGGAAGTAAAAAGAGTTGCTGAAGTGCAAACCAAACGTGTTGAAAACGTTTTTGGAAAGCCAAAAGACGTACCTGAATGCGATCAAGCACCTCTTTAAGCTCTAATTCAGGTGGCAAGACCAAGTTGCCATAGACCGTACAATACTGACATTGATGTGAAGCATCGTGATGATGATGTTCATGCTGTACGGTCAGTTGCTGATCATCGGTCTGTGATGTAGATGAATGTGCAGTATGCGAAGAATTTGTATGCACTGCGTGGGCTTGTGGCAACAAAAGTGCACGCGTGATGGTTTCACAGACTGGCGCAACTTGATATTGCTCAGGCAGCAAAGGCTGTAAAAATACAGCAATCTGTAAAAAAACTGCGATAAATGAAAGCAGTAAGCCACTACGCAACAACAAAAACATCTATCCTGAATTTGTGTGGCGCAAGTATAACAAAGCCCAATCGAAATTGGGCTGATTTTTATGCTTTGGTCTAAACATGGACAACTAGATGGTTGTTTGTTTTAACGCTTCACAGCAACTTTTTCTTTCTGACGCTGGCGCACTACTTTTTCCACTTTTTCACGGGCACGCTGTCTTTTGAGTGGTGATAAATAATCGACAAATAATTTACCATTTAAGTGATCCATTTCATGTTGGATACAAACAGCGAGAAGTTGATCTGCTTCTAGCTCAAAGGTTTGACCCTCAAGGTTAATCGCTTCAATTTTTACACGTGACGGACGCTCAACTTTGTCGTATATTTGAGGCACTGACAAACACCCTTCTTCATACGGTTGGGTCTCTTCAGTCAATGGGGTAACTTTGGGGTTAATGAAGACCATGGGTTGATCTTTATTTTCAGATAAATCCATGACAATCAGCTGAATATGATGATCTACCTGTGTCGCAGCTAGACCAATTCCTGGTGCGGCATACATAGTTTCAAACATATCTGCAGCAAGCTGACGAATTTCGTCGGTCACTTCTTCGACGGGTTTGGCAATGGTACGCAAACGGGGATCCGGGAAACTTAAAATAGGTAATAAGGCCATGGGACGTCCTCACTTATATGCCATTGATCAAAAAACCGAATGAAGGAATGCTTCATCAAAAAAATGTGTGTAAGATCGTTATTATAACGCAACTACATACATAATTTTAGGAATTATGATAATGAAAAAGGTTTTGACAGACACATCCTCTTTTCGTGTCTTGGGGTTTAAAAAGCAAGTTTTAGCACTCGCAGTATGTCTCACAGTGGGACTTAGTGCGATCAGTGTGGCTGAAGCAGCACCTGCACGAAACATCAATCCGCCTGCCTTAAAAGCCAGCGCACCAAATGTGTATGTGGTAAAAAAAGGCGATACCTTATGGGATATTTCCAAAAAATTCCTGAACAATCCATTACGTTGGCCTGAAATTTGGGCAAGTAACCGTCACGTAAAAAATCCACACTGGATTTTCCCAGGTGACCGTTTGTTGATGTGTACCTATGAAGGTCGTCCAATTATTGGTAAAGATGAAGGCGATGGCTGTGAAGGCATTATTCGTCGTTATGCAGGCAAGAGCACCAATTTACAGCCGCAAATTCGCGTGGAGTCTTTAAATAATACCATTCCTGTGATTCCACTTGACTACATCAAACACTGGTTAGAGCGCAGCAGCATTATTGCCGCAGATGCGTTACAAGGCACACCATATATTTTAGGTACTTCTGATCAACGTGTTTTAGCCGCTAAAGGTCAAAGTGTGTATGCGCGTGGTACAGGTCTGGAAGTAGGTCAACGCTACGGTGTATATCGTGAAGGCGAACCGTACATGCTGACCGATGCCAATGGTCAAAAATTCAATGCAGGCATTGAACTCACTCAAGTTGCTGCAGGTATTGCAGTACGTGGTGAAAATGACATCACCACACTTGAATTGACCGATACCTACAATGCCGAAGTGCGTCGTGGTGATCGCGTCTTACCAATTTATGACCCAATGCTGCCAACCTTGTTCTACCCAACGCATGCTGAAAATGTCAGCACAGGTGGTCAGGTGCTACGTGTGATGGGTTCGATTGGTACTGCAGCAAAACACAGTGTTGTGGCAATTGATCGCGGTACATTACATGGCGTGCAATCTGGTCATGTGTTTAGCGTAGCGCAAAAAGGCGAAGTGGTCACCGACCCGAAAACCAAAGAACGTGTTCAGCTTCCAGGCGAACGTATTGGCAATATCATGGTCTTCAAGAGCTTTGACCACATTAGCTATGCCTATGTTTTAGACAGTGAATT
This sequence comes from Acinetobacter sp. YH12135, assembly GCF_013418565.1. Lineage (NCBI taxonomy): Bacteria > Pseudomonadati > Pseudomonadota > Gammaproteobacteria > Moraxellales > Moraxellaceae > Acinetobacter > Acinetobacter sp. YH12135. The sequence continues at coordinate 2,242 of NZ_VPBU01000041.1, read as the reverse complement.
ACCAATTAAAGTCGGTGCGAGCTTACAAGCACCACGAATGGACGACTAAAACGGTTTAAGATGGTGATGTTGAATTCATTCAGCCCACAGCAAATCAACTACATTTTGTTGTGGTATTTGGTTCAACATTCACTGTCTAGTTTTTCCAAACTCGTACAACATTATGGTTCCGTGGCTGCCGCAGTGCAGCCCGAACACCTCCTCACATGGTCAGATGTGCGCATTCATGCCAACCATCTACAACGCGCCAAAGAATATCTCAGCCCAACAGGGCAACTCGCCTTTGAACAATGTCTGAATCAACTGCAACAGCAGTGCGATTTTATTCTAACTTTGGACGATGCGGACTATCCCAATCAGTTACGACCCTATTCCAACAAGCCACCCATTTTATTTGGGCAAGGCAATGCACAGGCTTTGTTGCAAGCGCAAATTGCGATTGTCGGCAGTCGCAAAGCCAGCCCGCATGGTCGGCAAGTGGCTTATGATTTTGCTTATTATTTAAGTGAACAAGGGTTCTTTATCAATAGTGGTTTGGCACAAGGTATTGATGAAGCCGCACATCAAGGTGCTTTGCAACATCAACGTACCATTGCAGTCATGGGCACAGGTTTGGACAGCACTTATCCAAGTGCACATCACAGCCTGCGCCAAAAAATTGTAGAATCTGGTGGTGCCGTGATTACGGAGTTTTTACCACAGACTAAGCCCTTACAGCAACATTTTCCACGACGTAACCGTATTGTCAGTGGACTAAGTTTAGGCGTGATTGTTGCTGAAGCCAGTTTAAATAGTGGCTCGCTGATTACCGCGAAACTGGCAGCAGAGCAAGGCAAATTAATTTTTGCCATTCCAGGACATATTTACAGTGAATTTCATCAAGGTTGCCACCAATTGATTCGTGAAGGTGCAATTTTAGTGGATCATCCTGAACAAGTGATTGAAGATTTAGCCCTACCCACCCAATGGCAATATCAACAAAACCAAATAGCATCAAGCCAAAATCAGACTACAGCAGCTTCAACAAAAGCAAAATTATCTACACCACCGACTGAAGCAATACTTCAAACCACCACAACAAAAACAGCAGATACAAGTACACCGCATATTCCCGAGCATTTATTGGCACTGTATCAACAACTGGATTGGGTCGGACAAAGCATCGATCACTTGGCACAGCAACTGAATTTAGATATTGCCACACTCACCAGCGCATTAATGGAACTGGAACTCATGGGCTTCTGTTTACAACAATCAGGTTTATATCTGCGTTGTCGTCCACTCAAATAAGGTTCACAATAAGCGCCTATTTCACGTTTCTGTTTAGGTAAAACTCCCATGATTACAACTTCTGTCACCGAAGCCGCTGCATGTCTACAACAAGGACAGGTACTGGCCTATCCTACAGAGGCGGTTTGGGGATTGGGATGTGATCCATATAATCAACAGGCATTTTTGGAAATTTTGCGTCTGAAACAGCGTCCGATTGAAAAAGGTGTGATTTTACTGGCAGGACATCTGTCACAAGTAGAGCATTTGCTGCAGGATTTAAACCCCGAAATGCGAGATCGCGTAATTGCGTCATGGACGAATACTTATCCCACAGATCGAGCAACCACCTGGCTATTACCCAGCACAGCCGCAATTCCAGAGTGGATTACAGGTCAACACCCCAAAGTAGCGGTGCGCGTAACCAATCATCCTTTATGTATGGCGTTATGCCATGCCTTTGATGGCTTTATTGTATCGACCAGTGCCAATCCTGCGGGACTTGCCCCTGCACGCTCTTTGCAAGAGACAACGCAATATTTCCATCAACAATTGCACTACTTAAATGGTGATTTGGGTTTAAGCCAGCAACCTAGCCGTATTTTAGATGCAGAGAGTGGGGCAGTGATTCGCGCCTAGCTTTAGACAAATTTTAGTTGACATCCTCCCCGACCTAAAGGACGGAGATTCCTACTGCTAGACGCTCATGCCCGAGCGCAAGAATATTCAGTGCGGAATTTACATCCCGATCATGGAGCGTACCACACTCCACACACTGCCATTCTCTTATTCCAAGTCCTGCTCTACCTTTCGGACTACTATAGCGTGAGCCACAGCACGAACAAATTTGGGTGGTATAGGCTTCATTGACTTCTTCATAACATACCCCTGCGTTCTCGCATTTATACTTGAGCATGGTTCTTAGTGTTGTCCAACTGGCATCTAGCACTGATTTAGCCAATCTGGTTTGTGC
>NZ_VPBU01000040.1:0-7830 GCF_013418565.1 Acinetobacter sp. YH12135 | reverse complement strand
TCATTCGAGTCTAGACAAAATGACACCAAATGAGTTTTACTATGATCAGCTACCCCAACAAAACAAGGTGGCTTAACTAGAGCGGAATATCACTTATAAATACGCTTTTAGTTGTTCAAACAAGTGGAACCACCTCTGTTTGTAATGATATTTTATAAAATTCAATATTAGATCTGCAGAGAAAAACTTATCAAACTAAGTATTGGCTAGTCTTTTTCTTCGAAAAACTTATCAAACGAAGTATTAAGTTAATCTTTTTCTTCAACTTCTTCCTTAAACTCAAACAAATCATTCATCGTACAGTTAAAGTACTTACACAACTTATCGGCGACTGGTAATTCAATACGTACAGCACGGTCATAATACATACTTGTGAGCGTGTTGCGATTGATACCTGTTGCATGCACCACTTCACTTAATTTTAAAATTTTTCTATCGCCCATGAGGCTAGATAACTTACAAGTAATCATATTTAAATTAATTTACAAAAAATAACTTGCTGTGGGTTATTTGAAGTTGTTGACTGAGTAATACTTTGCTAAAATTAACCTACAGCAGGTTATTACAACTTATAGAAAGTATATTTTATCCATTTCAACTAAATTATAACTTTTTAAATATAAGGATTGAACCTGCATTAGATTATTTTGTGGAGATGACCGCCGTGTTACCAAATGAGTTATTGATCAGCCAGCAAGCTCGTGACTTAGGAAATCAATTAATTAAAGAAATGAACATCAATAGAAGTTATGGAATGGCTAATTTTCTTGGAGTAAATACTTGCTATGATAATCATCAGGCTGTACTTATTTGGACATTTCAACTGCTTGAAAGGGAACCTGCCTTAAATGAATTAGCAGAAATTAAAAAATATTTTCTTTTAATCTTTCCAGATAGTGTTTATCAATTAGCCTAAGTTGTTTTTAAAATTAATTTATTAAATAAAAAGCACTAAATCAAAGAAAGCTTTATTTAAAAATACCTATTAATTCAAAAACATACCATTTACTGAATATATGAAGCATAGGTTCCTGCTCTATCACTCACTCGTACTAAAATTACATCGCTCTTTTTACTGATACTAAACAATTTATGTCCACGCCACGTTCTGCGGCTTCGAGGGCTAGTTTTTGTTGAACCACTGAGAACAAGGACAACAAACTGCCTACTATATTTTCCCGGAGAGTGGTGTAGGAACTTTTTCATTATTGCTAATCATATCAGCGACAACATCAGCAACGAGCTCCTCTATTCCTGAGAATGCTTTAGACTGATCCGCATCAAGCCAAGACAATGATGGAAACTCAGCACATCATTCGTTTAAGACCTATTTTAATGACGGCACTGGTCGCAAGTTTAGGTTTTATTCCAATGGCGTTAAACACTGGAATTGGTGCAGAAGTACAACGACCACTAGCAACAGTTGTTATCGGCGGTATTGTATCTTCTACAATTTTAACTTTGTTTGTATTGCCTATTTTATATCAATGGGCGCATGGCTCTGAGAGTAGCAAACAGCAATCCGACGAAATTTAAAATCAAAAAAAGCAGCTTAATTACTAGGTTATGCCTAATTAAGCTGCTTTTAATATTGTATGCCCAACATTTTATTGATAAAGCTTACTGCGCTTCATCCCGACAATTTTCATTTAAAAACTCAAACTCTATCGTTGTATGCGATAAATGATAGGAAGATAATTTAGCTGCAACTTCTTGTTTAAGCCTAATTAATTCTTTAACGTCAAAGTTGTCACTCAGCTCAAGGTGCGCTGTTAAAACGTGACTTTCACCATCTAGTGACCAAAAGTGCATGTGGTGGATACCATTAACTTCAGGAAATTCCATTAGTGATAGTTTAATACGCTTTTGAGTCTCTTTATCGGGTGCAGCTTGAAGAAATAAAACGAGTGTTGATTTCAGGTTTTTGAAAACATTAAACAAGATGAACAGCGTGAACCCTATTGATAAAAGGGGATCTAATATCGGCAGTTCAGCGAACAACAGTACGATAGAGACTATAAGAACGGCAACCCATCCAAGTACATCTTCAAGAAGGTGCCATGTCAGCACTTTCTCATTTAATGTTTCACCCGCTTTTAATTTTAATACAGCATATCCGTTAACGGCAACGCCGAGTATCGCTAGCCCTAACATCCCCTCGACTACAGGCATTTCAGGATTGGACAGCTTTGGAATTGCTTCAAATAAAATCCAAATTGAGCCAATGATTAAAACAATACTGTTTATCAATGCGCCAAAGAGAGTAAGTCTACGATAACCATAACTAAACTTATCTGATGCTTCTTTATCTGAAAAACGACTTAAAATCCACGCAAAACCTATTGAAAGACTATCACCAAGATCGTGAACTGCATCTGCCATTATCGCCGTACTGTTAGTGAGCCAACCACCTATAAATTCGATAATAGTGAATGTCACATTAAGGAAAAATGCCCAACCAATACGGTCATCTTTACCATGTTGATGACTATGATTATGGTTGTGCATTTTGTACCTCTAGTACTTTTCTATTTCTTAGTTTTGATACATTCATATTAATCAAGTGACGTATCAAGCGTTGATATATCCAGCGTTTGAACCCCGACAAGTTAGTCCCTTTTTCGAGATAGAACTCATCAGGGGAATCATAAAGCCCAAAGTCATCATGAATACCTTCTTTTTGAATATAGGTATTTTCTCCACGCCAATCTGTATCTGGTGATGAAAAGCACTTTGTTGCAACACCATAACCACAAAAATCATCTTTTACTTGGTCAAATTTCTCCTGTAGAGAGCTTAAGTATTGCTCATCCAATATAAAGCCCTCTAAGTTTATCCAACGCCCTTCAAAGTAAACTTCTACCCAACTATGAATGATGTATTTAGGTGCTAACCAAAATACATAGCTTGGGATAGCACCTTTTTGTAGTTGCTGGTCTATGGTAAACCCATGAAATCGGCATTGAATGCCTAGTCCACGCAATAGTACCATTAACAGATTACCCTTAGTATTACATTGTCCATAACCATCTGCTAGCACATCGCTTGCTGCAATATCATCGCTTTCATTATAACCAAAGAAAATCTCATCTTTTACAAACTGATAAGCGGCACCAATTTTGTTGAAGTTATCCAAGTTTTTCCACCTACGTTGATCGATCAAGGATTGGATATCTTTGTGTTCAAAATTAACGATATTCGTATTGTTTAAATATTTCTCAGTCATTTTTTATATATCCTTTTCGTTGCATACTTATACTATAGACTCTATAGTAACTATAGAGTCAAATGTCTGGGGGAAATTGATGAAAATAGGCGAATTGTCAAAAAAATCGGGCTGTTCAATACAAACGATTAGATATTATGAAAGAGAAGGATTTCTGTTAAATCCAAATCGTTCAGAAGGTAATTTCAGGCTGTATGATAGCAAAGCACTTAAACAATTGGAATTCGTAAAGCATTGTCGCAGCCTAGATATATCACTCAATGATATTAAACGTCTTATCGAATTAAAAAATAAGCCAGAAGAAAGCTGCTCTAGCGTTAATGCATTAATTGATCAGCAACTTGCACTAGTGAATAAACGCATGAAAGAATTAAGGGCGCTTAAAGCTGAATTACAACAAATGGCTAGTGCTTGTGGTTCGAACAACCCAACATACTCATTATATTCTGCTGACCATGTAACACGGCAAGTATATTGTTTACTATCCATTTGAAACCCCATAATGTTTTAAGTCTATGTATAAAAGTACGATTTTCACTTAGCAGTACTTAAATAATCACCCCACCACTGCATCATTTCAGTCCGCTGGGCTAAATAGTCAGCGTGATTATAGCTGGCACGGGTACGGTTCTTATCAATATGTGAAAGTTGTGCCTCAATCCAGTTATCCTGGAACAAACCTGAGTCATTCAAAATGGTACTAAAAGTGGAACGTAGTCCATGAGAGGATAATTGATGTTTTCCATAGCCCATCTTACGTATAGCCATATTTAATGTATTAAAATGAATCGGTTGATTATGTTTCCGTGGGCTAGCAAAAATGTACTTTTCACCGTATGACCATTGCATGACGTCTTTTAAAATATCTAAAGCCTGATCTGAAAGTGGAACTAAGAAGTCGGGAATCTCATGGCCTAATATGACTTTTCGTCGAAACTGTTTAATATGCAAGGCAGGTATTTTCCAGACTTTTTCATTTAAATCAAAATGATGAGGCTCAGCCAATAACAATTCAGCCCCTCGCACGCCAGTATGTAATTTGAACAGCAGTGCTTTTTTAATAATCGGATGGGCATCCAATTTTTGTAATTTATACTTAAAATCAGATATATCCTCCGCTTTCAAATACGGATAATTTTTCTTGATTTTACTGTTAATGGCGATTTTATTTAAACCATGCGCGATGTTGAATTCACAATAACCCATCGCTACAGCGTAGTCATAAATTTGGTTCAAATAACTACAAGCTTTCTTGACAGGTTCTTTTACTTGGCGTCCCTCTATTTTTTTGATTACTGAAACCAGGTCATAACGCTTGATGTTTTGAAAAGGTAGATCCTGAAGGTCTGGATAAATATCTTGCTGTAAGCATCTTTCTGCTAACTGTAGTACACCACAGCGGGGTAGATCGTTGAAGGCATTTTTCAGTTTGAACTGTAACCACTCCTCCCCGACCTTACCAAAGGTGATGACATTAGAGGCAGTATCTTGTTCAAAACAGAAATCATTGTCTTTAAAGTCATCTCTGACTTGTCGTGCCTTTTTCAGCGATAAATCAGGATAACGACCTAACTGAATGCGTCGACGTTTTTTAGTTTGTGGATCTGTATAGCGATAGCACCAAGATTTTCTTCCACTCGGCTCAATCTTCAGGCTAAGCCCATCTTCATCGGATAAAAAACTGGTTTTTTCCTTACAATGAGCTTGGCGAACTTTAATTTCAGTAAGACTCATGGAATTTAAATGAAACCTAACAATGGGTTGATTGGATCAATTATATCAAAATAGAACGCTTTATGTATGATGCGTACACTACGCATCATATAGATTTGTAAAGTATTGTTTTATAAATTTATTATTCAATATACTTTAATTTTAGTAACCAGTAGGAGTACCACTTCTTTTTTAGTTCTCAAATATCACGTTTTTTTTGACGCAATGATTCTATCTCGGACTTCGTCAGCTGTTTTACGAGAGATGAGGATATACTTTACCTCCCACTCTGTGAGCCTTTCAACGTCTCACGGCTCTATTTAATGTTATTGAATAATCAATGGATACCAGTAAAGCCTTTTAGGTCTGCTATTGTTTCTAATACAATAGTCTCCACGATCAAGGATTGGACTCAATGCATATTCCAGCATAAACCTACCACCTATTCCTATTCGCACCCTACCACTCATTCCTATTCCAAATCGGCCACTTAGGGTTTATTCAGTAATAGAATTTAAAGGCTTTATTGCCCAAACCTATATTCTTAAAAGCTTATTCAGCAATATAATTCTTAGATAAATTGCATATTCTTATCGTAAAGGACACTGATTCTTCTTTCATTTGGACAGTTACTATGAATTCACTTCCGTCCTAATAATCTGCCCCAAAAGCTTTTTGGCTTCCGATTCGGATCGGCTTTGTTGCACAAATACCTAAGAATATGATTTTATTAAATTTATTCTTAGGTTGAAATTTTCACAAACCTTTAAAAATCAGTGCCTTGCAAAATGTTTATGCAACAAAGCCTATTTAAATCGGCAACTTGAACATATTGATAAGTTAATAAATAATCACATAGATCAAGATCCAACATTGAAACAGGATTTGAAATTACTGCAAACTATTCCTTCAATCGGTGAACGATCAGGCTTATTACTGTTGGGGTTATTTCATTCGCACAAGTTTGAAAAAGCAAGTCAAGCTGCTGCATATGTAGGTTTGGTTCCAGTACATCAGTTGTCTGGCAGTTCAGTCAACAAGCAAAGTCACTTATCAAAAGCAGGTGACAGTAAAATACGCTCAGTATTGTATATGTCGGCATTAACAGCGATTAAATATAATCCACACATTGAAGCTTTATATCAACGATTATTAAGCCAGGGTAAAAATAAAATGTGTGCTTTAGGTGCTGCAATGCGCAAGCTTATACATCTGTGTTATGGCGTTTTAAAACATCAGACTGCCTATCGAAGAGATTATTTAGTGGTCGAATAATCTCAAAACCTGATTGACTACCAAGACGGTATCTCAGGTCCCGAATTTATCAGTCACGAATTTGTGCGCTGGGCTACTGAGCACGGTATTCGTATTGAATATATTCAACCGGGTAAGCCACAGCAGAATGCGTATATTGAACACTATAATCGGACCATACGTTATAGTTGGCTGAGCAAGCATTTATTTGATACTTTGGATGAAGTACAAGATTATGCAACAAACTGGTTGTGGCATTACAACCATGAAAGACCACATCAAGCTAACAAAGGAAAGCCACCTCTAATGGCTGCTTAACCTCTACTTTTAACTTCGGTTATTTATTGAAGGATTACCTTAAAAACTATTAATGTAGCTCCATTTTAAATAAAGAACCGCTTTTTTATTCAAAATAGGGTAGGAACGACTTTAACTAAATCAGTAAGGAATACTTAATGAAATATATCTAATCTCACCTATATTGTTATATGAAATATATATTGTAAATGGAATATCTTCAATTTTCCATTTTTGGCTTCTAACCACGCCATCATCATTCTTAATAAATAATGGCACTCCTAATATATTTTCAATTTCAGCTTTATTCATTGAAAATTTTAAATTAAATGGCAGTTCTTGTTTATATTGAGAAAAGCCTTCCACACCATCATTATAAAAAAATATAGTCGTTAAGTATATTTTTTCACCAGTTATGGGTTTGTCCTCCTGATTTAAATAAAAAGACTCATCAGTAAATATAAAACCCAATCCCTCATCATATTTACTAATATAAAAATTATACTCATCCAATAAATCACCATCTTCATCATAAATTGGTAATTTAATTTCCTCTTGACTTTTCACAAATTGATTTTTAACAAAAAAATCAACTAATTTTTCATCAATATTTGACTTACCCAACAGTGATATTAAATGATCAATAAACTTATTTGTCATTCTTTCTCGCCTCCTCATCCATAATATTTTTCAAAAATTTATCATAATCAGCATTATTTTTACAGCTCAATGTAGTACATGCTTCTTGCAACTTTGTAACGTACTCAGGCGTTAATTTTTTTGCATTATCTATCATTGCCTCAGAATCCCTAATTTGTGCTGCTTGTAAATCATTTGCATCATTTTCAATGAGTCCTTTATTATTTTTTCCTGCATAGGTTGGACCTGCGGCATGCACCTCATTTGGTACAGTTACACTCATTCCTTCATTAATAATACGATTTTTCTCTGCTTGAGTTAAGGGCGCTTCCTTTAAGTCTTCAGCTCTCTTTAATAATGCAGCTTTAGACGGCTGATGATCTCTAGCCACGGTTCCATCTCCAGTGACTTTCTTTTGATTTCCATAATTATCAACCCATCCCACATCAAGAGATTGCTTTTGATTTATTTCAATATCAGCATCTTTCCCCTTAGTGACACCTTTACCTACTCCAGCACCTACAACTCCAGCCACAGCATTAATTAAATATTCTGCACCTTGTTTATTTTTTTCCTCTGTACACGACAAATTTCACAGAACCCTTATCCTATCAGGATTCTGCTTTCTTAAAATTGCCAAAATTTCCTTAAACTCTTCTTTTTTCCCAAAACCAATTAAACGCTGAATCGCCATTTGAACA